>DAOVOU010000171.1 GCA_030629475.1 Desulfobacterales bacterium
CTCCGTGGCATTATCCACATTCTGTCGCGCCAGGGCGGGCCGTACTACGAATCCCGATACGAGCTGCTCAACCGCAACCGTTTGACTCAATTGAAATGCTGAAAAGATTTTCAAAAAGTATATATTCATTTACCCCAAAAAGATTATCTTAAAAGCTATAATAACTACTCAGGAGAGCAGGTATGAATATCGGTGTCATCGGAGCCGGCGCATGGGGGACCGCGCTGGCCAACCTGCTGGCCAATAAAGGATTTGATATCGCCCTGTGGGTGTTTGAACAGGAGGTCTGCGCGGACATACTTGAAGAGCGGGAAAACAAGGTCTTTCTGCCAGGTATTCCCCTTTCTCCGAATATTCGGCCCTCAAACGATCTTGATCAGGTGGCTGCAAACAAAGACATGTTGCTCCTTGTGGTACCCTCACATGTCTTTCGGTCTGTAGCAGTACGAGTGGTGCACCACCCTACAGAAAAAAGCCTCATCGTTAGTGCCACCAAGGGAATCGAAAACAAAACCCACCTGACCGCATCGGGCATCTTGAAACAACTTCTTCCCCCAAGGCTTCAAAGTCGGATCGCGGTACTCTCCGGCCCGAGCTTTGCCAAGGAGGTGGCCAAAAAGATCCCAACTGCCGTCACGGTGGCGGCCTTTGACTCCGAGGTGGCCAGGTCTGTGCAGAATGTCTTTGCCACCCAATACTTCCGTGTATATACCAGCCATGATGTGCACGGTGTGGAACTGGGCGGCGCCCTGAAGAACGTGATTGCCATTGCAGCGGGAATTTCAGACGGACTTGGCCTCGGATATAACACCAGGGCAGCGCTCATCACCAGGGGTGCGACCGAGATCCAGCGTCTGGGGATAAAACTCGGGGCAAACCCAAGAACCTTTATGGGCTTGGCAGGCATCGGTGACCTGGTACTGACCTGCACCGGGAAATTGAGCCGCAACTGGACAGTTGGTTATAAGATCGGACAGGGGATGAAACTTGATGCGATCCTCTCCGACATGCGTACAGTGGCCGAGGGTGTGAAGACCACAAGATCGGTTTATAATATGTCCCGAAAGATGGGGGTGGAGATGCCGATCACAGAACAGATCTACTGCATGTTGTACGAGGATCTTGATCCGAAAGAGGCACTCCAAACCCTCATGACCAGGGACCTGAAACATGAACTGGATAAGGAGTGAGGCGGAATGCGGAATGATGCAAAAGGAAGGCAAGGTCCCTCTATGGAAATCTCCTTTTCTTAACAACTTTAGGCACTTTAGCTCACTTTAGCTCACTTTAGGCACTCCGTTATTGACCAATGACCAATGACCAGTGACAAATGACATCCCACAAAGGCGAAGGGCATCGAGAGCGACTCAGGGAAAAATTCCTGACCTCCGGACTTGACGGATTCCACGATTACGAGGTCATAGAGCTGCTCCTTACGTTGGCCACCCCTAGAAAGGACTGTAAAGATCAGGCCAAAGCGGCCCTAAAACGTTTTGAGACCTTACAGGCAGTGATTGAAGCGCCAGCCGAACAACTCCAGGAGATCAACGGCATCGGCCAAAAAAACATTTTCGGGATCAAGCTCGTCCGGGCTGTTGCCGAGCGCTACCTTCAAAAAAAACTGATCAAGAAGGATCCGATCCGGTCTTCAAAGGAACTTTTCGAATATCTTTACCATAGCCTTCGAGACAAAAAGCGGGAAATCTTCAAGGTCGTCTTCCTTGATGCACAAAACAAGATTATCGCTATAGAAGACCTTTCTGAGGGAACGCTTACTGCCAGCAGTGTTTATCCCAGGGAGGTCGTGCAGACCGCGCTCAGGCATCATGCAGCCGGCCTTTTCCTGGTACACAACCACCCATCAGGAGAGCCAAGGCCGTCGCGTGAAGACAGGCTCATTACCCGCGAGTTAATTCATGCCTGCCGGGTCATGGGAATCACGGTCCACGAGCACCTGATCATTGGCGACAACACCTATTTCAGTTTTGCGGACCAGGGCTACATTGCCGAGATGAACCGCGAATACGAAGCCAGTATCCGATCACACGGTTAATGAACCCAATTCATAGAAACACCAGTCCCCTCGCCGTCCTTGTAGTACGGAAAGCCTTTCCACTTCATAATCTCTCCTTTCGGTTTGATCAAACTAGCCCTGCAATAATCCCAGAATCATTACCTTCTTCCAAATAGTTGCCAGCGATGAAATCTATCCTGTTCGTCAGATCAAATTTTTCGATGGTTTTTTCGGCAAAAGCATTTTGTCCAACCTGTTTACAAAATCATCCCTGTCACCATCATCCTAAAAGATCGGTCTGCACTCAATGCCCGCTAGATCAAAGGGAAAACAAAGTGCCCAGCTAAGGTAAAGCGTGTAGGGTAGGCAACAAACCGAAAGACGGCATTTTTTGCTTGTGGCCACTGCAAGTCTATCAAGGAATTACGAAGTCAGGAGTGAAGATATTAGACTCATATCATAACATTCTTAGGCTGACCAGAATTGTAGATACATGGCAGTAGTTTAACCTTATTACAATTAAGAAGATTACTTGCGCGTCGCGCCTTGTTCTGTGGGTGAGCCTGTCGGCTGCTCCTTTGTCCGAGGAAGCCAGTAATACGGCTTGCGACTCATATGCGCGAAAGCGACAATCCAGATGTCCTCGGGCAGTTCGATGTAATAAACTGAATACGGAAATCGACGCATCAAACTGCGTCTGGCCCCGTGCTTCACCTTAGGGCACCGTTTCGGTGTCTCCTGAATCTCGGCAAGTATGCGACCCGTCTCCGTCTCGAAATCGAGTCCGAGACCTGACACTCTGTTTTCGTAAAAGCTAACCGCGTGCCACAACTCTAACTCCGCCTCTGCGTGAATGATAACAGGCTTCACCGGTATTTCGCCCGAATCTCCGCAAGGACTTGCTCTGCCGGTCTGCCTTGGGCATCACCCCGTTTAACCTCGGCTACTCGTCTCTCGATCTCTCGATCCCAAGCAGCCTCGACATCAGTTTCACTGGTCTCGTCTAGGCTAACAATCAGTTCGTGTGCCAGCTTGGCTCGGCCCTCAGCCGGCAAGGCTAGTGCCTGATGGATCATATTATCCAATAATGTGGACATGGTGATACTAACCTCCGCAACTTCGCACTGGTGGTCCATTGTCTAGATTTTTGTGGAGATCAGATAGTTCATGAAGATTACTCTCAATCTATCACGATAGAGGCGTTATTGCAAGTTTCAGAAACATTGGCGCCGGATCATTCCACAGGGGGATTTCCGGTTACACTTGCGGTTATGCTTGCCAGAATCTATGATCGCCCACCACACGATTTTGTCATAGATATCTGAAGGATATCACAAATTTTGTCAAGCTGTTGGCCACATTTCGGTCAACCGCCAGACTGGATGGGTGTTTTCAAAGGCAGAGCCATGATGACCCTGCCTTTTCAGTTTCACAATTTGAGCCACCACCAATTATCCAAATCCGATAAAGCCAGCACCCAAAAGCAGCATAGTAACAGGCACGGGGAAGCGACCTTTCCCAAATCGCCAGAAAGAGATGTCTTGTCAGCAACTATTTCAGGATATAAATATGGGGGTAGTCCATGAGTTTCAGGGTCAAGGCAATTACACCTGCCAATTCAGGGGTATCGTGAATAATTATGAGGCTGTTGCTTTTATTGAGCTCCTCCATCATAGGTTTCGAGAACATGTTGTTGTAATCAACGTGCCTGGCACCCTTGATGTGACTCTTCTTAAACTTTGTTTCATCACGAAAATCGACAAATGCGGGCCTCTTCAGCTTTCTGGCAGCCCCTTCACTGATGATCCATTTGGCAAAATCGCTCTTGCTAAGGTGCTTGAGGGCGTGCAGAAGTTTCTGCTCTCCTTCCGCATAACAATGGGGACGTAGTTAACTTTTTAACTTAAGTTTACCCAGCCAGCGAATATTTTCTAGCCTTTGCCGGCTTCTCGCCTCGAATTGCTGATTTGCTGACAGCCGGAACTGAAATTGTTAGTTTAAGGACACATTCCACAAAATTCTCGCCAAACATCCCCAGTACTTTGTCCGTATCCTGCCAGTCGTTTTTTCTTTTTGCCGTCAAGACGCTGTGACCGCAGTACTGATGCCCGAATATTCGCCTTTTTTCAATGCCCCTGGCAATGACGTGGTGGAGGGCTCCCGGAGCATCTATTCGTGATTTTCTCAGCATGCAAACCGAATGGCATACCTAATTCACATTATCAAGTTAAATGGTTAAGAGCGTTCCCTTTTGTTCCAAAGCTGCTTCTGCCAGGCCCGTGATGTGTCTCTTTTCGTTCGCTTGCCATTTCGTACTACCCCCACAAAAAATGATAGTCATACACTGTTCCAATTCGGACTTTTCCCTAGACAGACTTCCTAATCTTAAAGTCGGAAAAATTCCCGGCATAATCTCCCCAGGTCACCTCCACTTTTTCTACGCTTGCTCTTGGCGGACCCTGGTAGAGGCGTTTGAGTAACTCCTCTAATTGAGATCGCTCCCCCTCAACCTCAACCTCTACTGCCCTTAATTGGGCTAGGTTACGTACATACCCGGTTAGCCCTAAAGCCGTAGCGTGGCGTCGTACAAAGGCACGAAAAAAGACACCTTGAACTCGACCTCGGACTGTAGCATGAAAGGATATTAAAGGGCCACCCATATCTCCGCCAAGATACTCCAAATTTTCTTTCCTAGGTTTTTCACAAGGGGATCCAGAGCATGAAGCGATAATGTATGACGCACGGGGTAAGCAACCTGGAGAGAAGTAGACTATGTAACCAGCTGGGGTTATTTCTCCCTGGAAAAGCGCCATTCCTTTTGGCTCACCTAAATCGCGGAATACGTACTCAAAATCGTTTAATAGTGTTATGAGTTCGCCTGCCGCTACCTGTTGATGAGTCAGTACTGCCTTATACCAGGACATAGAGCCTCCTGGTATCAACCCACATCAAGCAACCTCTCAAATTCAACCCCCGGCCCGATGCATCGCCATCCTTCTTTCTTCAACTGGGTTCCGGTTGTCTTGAAGTCAACACCTTCCAGCTCTTCCAAAACATGAGCACGCCCTCGCTCATCGACCCAGAAGGAAACTGCCTTGCCTGCCTTTGTGAGCAGGATGTAGCGTCCGCTTGTATGCTGAAACACACGCTGATTTTTTAGCTTGTCCTTATTCTTTTCAGTCATCCATCTTTTCCCAAATAGGCCAACAGGTCAGTGATGATACTTTGTATCCTGTTTGCACCATCCACGGCAGAAGCTATGAACTCATCGGCATCCGAATGAAGCCGCCCCTTGTAGCGTGCTTCGACAAATCGGAGATATCTCGTCACCACATCCAGCGGCTTTTGCAGATCATGTGAGGCCACATAAGCGAACTGCCTCAGTTCCTGATTGAGCTCGTTCGCATGGCGTCGCAGCCGCTCCTCAA
>DAOVOU010000076.1 GCA_030629475.1 Desulfobacterales bacterium
GTAAGATCCTGAGCATTGAATGGCTCCTTGAAAGGCCTCCAACTCCAGACCGGCGATCTTCAAGTGATCCCGTGTATATTGAAAGTTTGACAATAGCCTTTCAAAGGAAACGGATAGAATCTCACCCTTTTCTATCTCGAGTTTGCCTGAGCCACCGATTTCATCGGCCTTTTTCTTTCCCTGCATTTCGATATCGACCGCCTCCATAATCCCATGACCGGTGGCCGCAGCTTGCTTCTGATCCCCCGAAGGGGGTATGTCAAATCCAAGTCGCTCAGAGGAGGCTTGCAGCTTAAACGAAGCGTCTTCAGGGGTTCCGCGCAAAGAGCTCCTCAAAGAGAAACTCCCTTTAATTTGATAAGGGAACAACAAGGGCACTATGGTGTCCCAATCTTCGAGTGACACAGGGCGGGTTTGCAATAGAAAATCGAAATGCGGCTTTTCCTCCTTAATCGTTATTTTCCCAGAAGCCGTCATTACAAGATGATGCAGAACAAGTTGGAGCTCTCTAATATTGAGACGTTCCGCCTCCTTATCTGCCTTCCACACGATGGAAAGTGGCATTCCGGCAGATTTTTGAAACTGATCGCTGTACTGGATTTTCATCGCGTTCATGTCCATTTTCGTTTCAATGTGAAATTTCTTCTGGCTCCCGGAGGATTGAAGGTTTATCTCTACGGGCCCGTCTATTTGTAACTCCTCGGGGAAGTTGCTGGCATACATGGGGAAAAGCGCCATAAGAGAACCTGGCCTAAACCCCTCTGTCCACACCCTCAGATCCCATTGAGGCTCGGTTAAAAAGCTCTTCACGATTCCCTTCAGAAGAACCCGGTTCCCGTTCAAAGATAAGGCTCCGGATTCGAGAAAAATCTGCTGTTGGTGGTAGTTCATGGAAATCCTGTGGGTCAGTGTGCAGCGGAGTTTGCCAGACCTCTCGCGGCTTCCATCTTCCCTTCGCTCTTGAAAAATGAGGTCCTGGAGTTCTATATCCGATTTTGAGACAATCTTTTCCCCAAAAGAGCCTTTGGCCTCGAGATTGATACTGAGGCTACCGGAAAGGACTTGCAGCGGCAGGCCCTCAGGAATGAAATATTTTAGGCTTTCAACGGTCGGTGCATGGAAAGAAACCCGGATATCAAGAGGCATTTTTTTCAGCTGGAGTTCCTCTCCAACGGGCCCCACAGTCCCTTTGAGGTGGAAGTTCTTCCCGGGGGCTTCCGTAATGTTTGCGGCGACCTCAATGGATATGGGATGCTGGAGTGACACATCCTCCACCTTAAGATCCAATCCGTCAATCGAAATGGGGCTGGCCCCAGGGAAGAGCATTTCATCTAGGTAAAGGATCTTGCCTTTCTCGATTTCCAATTCGTTTACGAGAAGTGCCGCCAACATGCCAGGGCCTTGAGGATCCCCCTCCCCCTCCTTCTGCTTGGGCTTCTCCTTCGAGGGCAGGGGCTCTTTTTTTGATGCTTCTTTCCCCGAGGTAATCAGATCGTCGAAGCTAAACGCCCCTTTTATGTTCCGGGCCAAACGGATAACAGGCTGTTTCAGAATGATCTTCTTCACCTTAATTTGCTTTTTTATTAATGGCAGTATTTGGACCTGAACCTGTAGGCTTTCAAGGCGTAAGAAATCCTCTTGGGAAAAGGCGGGGTTATCCGATATGCGAAGACCTCGGATCTCTGCTCCCAGGCCTGTTAAAATGGTCATCTCGATGCTCTGGAAGTCAACTTCTCGAGGGAAATATGGTTCCAGTTGTGAAAGAATTGTGCCCTTGTATTTATTCAGGTCGATAATGAAAGGAGCGAGGGCCGCGAGGATAAGACATAAAACCAAGACAATAGTAAAGCCAATCGCTATCTTTTTCATCCTGCTACCTCCTCTTTGACAATATTTTTTCGTCAATACAAATTGGAACTTAGGGGCTTCGCCCCAATTGGAATGTTGGAAGACAAGACCCCAGAACATTTGAAACTGACCACCCTCCTCGATCGCAGCATTATATCTTCACCAGTCTGAGGAATTCTGCCCTGCCGTTCATTCTTCTCCTTGACGCAAAATTTCCCGAATCCGCTGATAAGGACATCCTCGCCGTTTGCCAGGGTCCGTTTGATGATTTCAAGCAGGGTTTCGGTCACTTGGGTGGAGTGGGCCTTGGATATGTTAATGTGGTTGCTGATGGCGGATATGATGTCGGCTTTGATGACGGTCATGCTGGGGCTCCTCTTTGGTTTTTGAGCTTTCATAGCTTCAAGTGGTTGGTTTGTCAATGGATTTGGAGAGCATACGGATTGTTTTCGGGCTGATTAATGACACCCATATTTGATCCTTGTTCCCACTGGCCAATCTGCTTACAACCTATTGTACTAGTTCATTGTATTAGTTCCTAATCAATTCCGATTCCACAAATAGACGGCCTCAGGTTGGCACAGTTATTGAATTGGTTGAGCTACTGTATTCGCCCTTCCGGGCAATAGGAATCACAGGTATTGGGAAAGCACATTTTCGAAAAGCATTGGACCCTTGTGGATTTATAGCAAACCCCTTAACTAAGGATTAGTGTGGCGCCAAAGCCGCCACACAATCCTGGTTGAACTAAGCCATGTCATGCTAATAGGAATTTTAATGAGATTTGTTTAAGGGGTTTTGTGGCGGGTTGGGATGGGTCTCGTGTTCTGCTTATTGAAAAGTTCACCTTGATTTAGCCGCTGAGGTTACTCAGTGACCAACCCGCGGGCCTGCAGTGCTATCTTGCCCCGCAGCACCGGCCCGCCATTGGTCTCGCTCAGGCGAGGCGGGCGGGCGGGCCGAGTTGTAGCAACGGATATCTCTGATCATCCAGAAGCCGGCCAGAATCCGGCCAGCTTCGGCAATAATGGTGGCCAGATTCTACAAAAAGCCCAGAAAGCTCAATCACAACTCTCCCTCTCTCCCGAGAGCACACGATAAGCGGTTGCTCTCGCCTTTCCTATGGACTCCACTATACCCCGTTCCCGAAGCCGGGCCAGCAGCCTGCGCAGGGTGCGCTCCGACACAGGTGAAGATCGGGAATAATTGTCATTCAACCTGTATTTAAGCCCATTGTTTTTCTGACTTTCCAGCTTATTGGCCAGCTTATTCCCTCCAATTGGCCGTCTAATTCCGTCTATTTCTCCGTCGCATTCATGCGCCGCTCATTATTCCCCAGAATCTGTGTGATCTCCGCAATCTGTGGCCCAGAAACGTGCCAAAACGTGCCGTAATCGTGTCACACGCTCCGGGGTCCCAGCACGTAGTGTGCTCCTCGGCCTGCCCCGCGCAAGACGAGAATTCCGCGCTCCACCAGATCGCTCAGATCTCGGGCCGCAGTTCGTGAAGACACGACCAGTAACTCCGCGTACTCTCTTCGACTAATCCATCTATGTTCTCCCACGTATAGTACGGCCTCCACCTGCCGCTCATTCAGCCCTTTCGTCCAGGCGGGGAACTTTGCCGTCTCTGCCATGAAGCGTTCACCTGGTCCCATCAGCGTCACCCGGAACTCACTCCCTACTTCCTCGAACCGGGGCCGGGACAAGCCGTGCCCTTCCATTGTCAGGGCCATACGCCTGATTCCTGTACCCAGCCGCTCGATGTACCGGCTCCCCAGGTCTCGAAACACACCCACGATGACGGGGTTGCGCAGCACCGATTGGGGCTCCAGCCGTCGCATCTTCTCCAGCGAGACCCCGGGTGGCAGTGTTCCTGGGCTGTAAACCTCGATCCGGTCGTCAAACATAAAGACCCGGATACGCTGCCCCTGCCGACTGTAGTCACGATGCACCACGGCGTTGACAATGGCCTCCCGCACTGCCTCCCCAGGATACTCTCGGTACTCCACCCCCACGAATCCCTCGATGCGCCGCCCTACCTTCATGTGACGGTAGATAAACTGCTCGGCATCGTCCACCAGCTGATACAGAGGACCCCGCAGGTCCCGCCGGTCAATGTAGCTCACCACGTCGGTGCCCTTGAAGCGCACGCACGTCACCTCGGCCTGGCCGATAAAGCGCTGGGGTGCCTCAGCGAAGAGCATAACCCCGGCGTTGGTCGGAACCCATATCTCCCCCTGTTCTACCACGCAGCCCAGATTACGCAGCGCCTCCTCCCACGACAGGTCCAATGGTTGGCCGCTCATCTCCTCTCGACGTCGGATATAAGCTGCAATCAACGCCTCCGAGAGGTCCGCCAGGGTCGCGCCCAGGGAAGGTAGCCCCTCGAAGCCGCCCTCACTTCCCTCGATGTACATGCGCCGGATCTCTTCATCCTGAGCTTCACGATTGCTCGACCCTACACGGATGTATGGGCGCGTCTCCCGGCTCACCAAGTAGGGCTTGCGAGCCCCCTGGGGACAGGTCACCACCACAAACTCCATGTGCTGGTATGAAACGAACTCGATGCACGGCATCACGTCCAGGGAACAGCGATCCTGGATGATGTTGACGATGCCGGTTTCCACACCTTGGGGATTCGGTATCCCCGCCAGGCGCCGTGTGTCGTTCTCCACACCGAAAACGATCATGCCGCCACGGGTGTTGTAGAGGGCCGTGATCAGTTTGGCCAAGTCAGAAGAAGAAGGCATCTCCTGCTTGAACTCCAGCGTCTCCCCTTCTCGCTGGTTAATCAACTCCTCGAACATTTCTGGTGTCAAGTCACCGCTCCTGTGACGTCTTTGGCTTATATACCCATGCTTTTTTGGCTTCTTATTCTCTTTTGATGATAGTCGTTAAGCCTGTCGTTACTCATGTTCCCTCTGTGAATCCTATCCCTCAAAACCCCAGAACATTTGAAAGTGACCACCCTTTTCGATCTCAGTATCATATCTTCACCAGTCTGAAGATTTCTTCCCTTCCATTCCTTTTTATTTTTTTGACGCAGAATTTCCCGAATCCACTAACCAGAACATCCTTGCCATTTGCCAGGGTTTGCTTGATGGTTTCCAAGAGGGATTCGACGACTTCCGCGGAATGGGTCTTGGAATGGCCGAGATTGTTATGGACGGCATCAACAACGTCGCTCTTGGTGAGGGTCATGTTGGGGCTTTCTTTCATTCTTGGAAGGAGTTAGCTTTAAGGGCGTGATTTGTCAAGGTATTGGAAGAGTATAGGGATCGTTTTAAGGTTGATTAGTGATACCTGTATTTTCGAATCACTGCACCCACCACCCCAAGAATCCTGATCTCGTGGTTATGAAGAATAATCGGCTTCATCCTGGGATTGGCTGGTTGCAGGCAGATGTGGTTTTGAGATTCTCTCTCTCATTTTATTAAACCATGGCAACGGCAACTTGGTTCTTTAGTTATTTTTAGATGTTATGAGACTTACTTATTTATTTATCTACGTCCCCACTGACCGTCCCTGACACTCCGTTCGGAAAAGAAAATGGGCCTTCCCTTCCCTTCCCTTCCCTTCCCTTCTCAACTTAATTTTTTACCAGCGTCCCCCTTCTCCCTACACCATATCGACCAAGCGCCACAGAGTGTTCGACAATTTCGGCTTCTGGGAAGGACCGATGGGGACGTCCGTAAATAAGTAACTCAATCTATGAGTTGATAGTTATGGTGTTTGGCTATCCGCTCTCCCCTGCTAACAGCATAACCTACACCTGGCCCGCTCATATTAAGTAGTTTTGCCAGGTCCGTCAATGCATATCCCAACTCACGAACCGCCCAGTAGCAAAACAAGCTCCTGGCTTCAACTCGAATCTTTTCCCTGCTCTTAGAATAGATTTCTTTCGGATCTATCTCGTATATCTCACAGACTCTTTGCTCAACGCTTTTGAGATCGTAGCCCAAACTCTTCAGCTCATAATACCGGTCAAACTTCTCGTCAGCCTGTGAAAGTACTTCCAGGACAAAATCGCTCTTACCCAGAATACGCTGGTCTCCCTTGATTCGATCCTGACCTCTTTGCCGCGACTTCCTGGCCTCAACCCAACCGCCAAGACTGCGAATCAATCCGCCTCCAACCAGCTCAGGCCTGCGGCCCTGGTCGATACCAGCTTCTACATAGGAAAAATAGCGCCTTCTTGCAGCAGCAATCTGCTTTGAAAAATACGACAGCACATATCGAGTGTCCTGCCACTTTTGCTCAGTGTTGCCCATCAATACGCTGTGGCCGCAGTATTTATATTTGTTGAGCTGGCCCATATCGGCTACAAGTTTTGCCCTCAAAGGGTTCAAATGAATATAGCGAACCAGTTCCTTCAAATAAACATCTTCCTGGCAGATGATAGACTTATAACGGTTTTGAAAAAGCTGTCCGTGACGCTTGTGCCTTCTATTAAAGCTCACAGCATAGCCTGTAAGCAGCCGCCTCATCACTGTTGATAGACCCACGTCTCCGGTACGAAATAAAAAATGGGCATGATTTGACATCAATGCCCATGCATAACAGGCCATATTGGCTTCTGGTAGAATGTTGCTTATGCGATCAAGAATATCATCCCGATCCGCATTGTCCAAAAATATCTTCCGCCGCTCTATACCGCGGATAATAACATGATGCAGTACTCCGGGCGCATCAAGACGTGCTAATCTTGGCATGAAGTGCTACATACCACCAAACCGGCTCCATGTCAAGTTACTTATTTATTTACGGACGTCCCCATTGCCCCCCCTGTCTATTGACCGATTCTATTGACCAACAAACCCGGATTCGGCCGTTTTTGGTCGATATCTTATCTCGAAACCCCATAGCGGCCCCCCTTCCGTGATTCGCCCTCGAACTCGCTTTCCCTACGGGCAACGATCCTGTGGTCAACCGGTTAGACATGGCTTTTTATTGCTAAAAACTCTCCTTCCAACAAAGTGTTTAGCAATAAACTTTTTTTTAAAATCACTATCTTATGTGGTTTTGCTTTGCTAAAAGGGCACTGTTTCATTGCTAAAGGAGTGCTCATTTAAGCAAAACCCTTTTGGGCTTTTTCCAAGGAGCCGGCATTTCAGGTCGCCCCGTCGATTCTGGGCATAGGATGAATCATTTGAGCCATTTCTGAGCCATTTTTTGGTCCACGTGAGCCCTTTGAGTTGTTCCCGCCCTGCAGATCGTGGCCCCTTTCTGGCCCCTTTGTGTGGGGGCTTCGACAGTTTTTGTCCTGCCCACTTGCAGTTTGCTGCATGACGGGTTTGACCGGTTTGTAATGTATAGGTTTATTGAACTTATGCCCTGTTTGTCTGGTCTGTTTCCCCAAACTCGCAAAGGAAAACGCTTTGTAATCTGTGAGGCACTTGGGGCATTCGTTCCGTAGCCTCCGTGAGGCGTTTGATGCGTTTGTGAGGCGTTTGCGTTCATGAGTCGATTGAGGCCGTTATGAGGCGTTTTTTCGTGAGCACATAATGCGTGCCCTTGCCCGTGGTTCCGATTTTCTCCACAACTCCGCTAGTTCGGAGCGCTTCTATGTCACGAGTTGCGACGGCTCTTGAGACCCTAAGCGTCTCCTGGTAGTTGCTGTTAGTGATCTTGCCATGGGTTTTCAGGTAGGCCAAAGCCTGCCGCTGCCAATCGTTCAAAGCGAGCTCCACCATAACTTCATCCGTCAGCCAATCCCGCCACAGTGTGACGACAAACTGGCCTGCCCGCTGTTCGAACTCCGGCTCCGGCAGGCCCTTCTCCCGGCATAGCGCGATCATGTCGAGCATTCCGGTCCCGGCCTTTTCGATGTAATGGACCAGATACAGGGGCTCGGCAATCAACGGGTTCCGAGGGATGGACGCATGGGGCTCCCGCAAACGCTCCGGCGTCAATCCCGACGGCAGTTCACCGGGATTCCAGACCTCAAGCCGGTCGGCAAAAAGCATGACCTGCACGCTGGCACGATCACTGTAGTCCCGGTGAGCCACAGCGTTGACAATAGCCTCCGCTACGGCCTGCCTGGGCAGTTCATATTCCACGGGGGCCTGGGTGGCGTGTTCGCGGGTACCGACGGATCGGGCAACCTTGGACATCACAAAGTCCACGGCTTGGTCCACCAATTCAAAGATGGTACCCCTGAAGATCTGGTAAGACGGAATCGGCTTCCGGACCTCAGTGCCATGGAAGTGAAGACA
>DAOVOU010000254.1 GCA_030629475.1 Desulfobacterales bacterium
AGGGTTCAGGGTTACCTGTCTTTCGTTGTCCTTGCTCGTAGGACAGTTCAGATTTTCGGTCAACCCTGAACCTTTGAACCGTGAACCTCTGAACCCGTGAACGGTTACGGGCGAAATGACAGAAAAATAGGTCGAAATGACAGAAAAAGCAATGGGTGCTGAACTATTACGATGGATGATAACTCATAAATGATAAATGGTCATTCCACAAAGCGGGCAATATTTGCCTGGTGCATGTATGACTGGGCCAATTCGGCCTTTGCCACGAGCATACTGGCAGCCATTCTCCCGGTCTATTTTGCGTCGCTGGTGCCTGAGGAAGGCATCGCGGTCCAGTGTGGCCCATTGAGCTTTAGAACCACAGCAAGCGCACTGTGGGCATACGGGATCTCTTTTTCACTCTTTCTGACCGCCCTTGCTGCCCCGATCCTTGGGGCCTTGGCTGATTTTTCAGGTTCCAAGAAGAGATTCCTCTTTGGTTTTACCTACACCGGCGCGGCGGTTACGTCACTCTTGTATTTTGTCCGGGACGGGGACTACTGGCTCTGCCTTGGCTTTTTTGTAGTGGCGAATATAGGCTTTGCTGGGAGCATGACCTTTTACAACGCTTTCTTGCCCGAGGTGGCCCCTGAAAAGAAGATGGATTGGGTTTCGGGAAAGGGCTACGCCTTTGGCTACATAGGTGGAGGCCTTCTGCTGGCCCTGCACGTGCTAATGATTACTTACCATGAGGGTTTTGGAATACCGGACAAATCCGTGAGCATTCGGATCAGCCTTGCCTCTGTTGGGATTTGGTGGAGCCTCTTTGCAATTCCGCTTTTTCTGTGGGTTCCTGAAGTCAGGCGCTTACACAATAAACCACAAAATTTCTCTTACTTTTCGTATGGCTTTAACCGCTTTTTCAACACGCTCAGGTCCTTCCGGCACTATCAGGATCTGTTGTGGTTTCTCCTTGCTTTCCTTGTCTACAACGATGGTATTCAAACTGTGATTGCCATGGCAGCGATCTTTGGCAAGACCGCCCTTGGTCTTGATACAGGGACTCTAATCGGTACTCTTCTCCTGACCCAGATTATCGCCCTGCCTGGCGCACTGCTCTTTGCAAAGCTGGCCGAGCACATCCAGTCCAAAGGTGCCATTATCATTGCATTGCTGCTGTGGATTGGAATTGTGACATACGCCTATTTCTTGAGATCGGCCGTTGAATTCTGGATACTCGGCGGGCTGGTAGGTCTCGTCTTGGGCGGAAGCCAGGCCATCAGTCGATCCCTTTACGCAGGGTTGATTCCAAGGGCGAGACCAGCCGAGTTTTTCGGATTTTTCACTATCAGCGCCAAGTTTGCTTCTATTTTCGGTCCCCTGATTTTCGGCCTGATCACCGACCTGTCGGAAAACCCACGCAATGCCATAGTTTCACTCATCTTGTTTTTTGTCGTGGGAATGATCATGCTGAGCCGGGTGGATGTGGAAAGGGGGCGGCTGCAGGCGATGGAGGCTTAAGGAGTGAAGCCCCTAACCCGGATAAACCGAAAATACGAAGCACGAAATCCGTACTGTTTTCAAGGCGTCAGCCGCAAATCCGAAACAAATCCAAATATTAAATGCTCAAATGTTCAAAACTGTAAGAGCGGTCTCAATCGCGATTGAAAGTATCAGAATTCTTTATGGTTTCTTAATTTTGAATTTTTGTCATTCGATATTGTTTCGTATTTCGATATTCGTATTTGCGGCTTACGCCTTGAGAACAGTACGAATTTATTTTCTGGCAGAAAAAACACCAATTCTCTTATTAACGGACTAACTTTTTCTATCATACAGGTACAGCGCCATTGCTACAGCAGCGGCTTCTTCTTGGGTCAGCCCCTTCTCCATATCCTTCTTGGCATCCAGGTAGGCGAAAACCCTGCCAGTGATCTGCATCACTACTTGGAGGATGCCAAGGACAACGAATATGCCAACAAAGCGTATGAGCAATGTAGAAATAGCATAACTCCAGTCAATAGTTTCCGGTCCCATTAGGAATATCCTTTCCGAGATAGAGTGCCTAAAGTAGTTTCAAGTGCCTAAAATGAGCTAAAGTGCCTAAAGTTAAGGAATGCGCCTCCGGCGCAACTCATTTAAAATAAGCACAATACCTCAGATCACTCTGCACTTGTTCATTTTCTGCCAGAAAAAGAACGAACTCTACAAATAACGGAATGATTGTTCTTGCCGAACCTGCCCGCCATTGCCATGTGTGCGGCATTGTAGCTACCCGGCAAGCCAGGCGTTGGCAGGCGGGGGCAAGTTCCACAACCCTGGCCCAGACCCTGGCCCAGACCGGGTTTTTCACTCTGTGGCATTCTCCAACTTCTGTCGCGCCAGGGCGGGCCGGGTTTTTCTCCACTGGGCATGGTCCAACTTCCCTGGCCCAGACCGGGTTTTTCTCTGCGGGGCATTCTCCGGCTTCTGTCGCGCCAGGGCGGGCTGTCGCGCCAGGGCGGGCTTTAGACACTTTAGGCACTTTAGCTCACTTTAGGCACTTTCATTTAGCCAAACATGGCGATAAGCATACCAGCTGCCGAGGCA
The DNA here is from genome assembly GCA_030629475.1 of Desulfobacterales bacterium. Lineage (GTDB taxonomy): Bacteria > Desulfobacterota > Desulfobacteria > Desulfobacterales. Next base: position 2,569 of record DAOVOU010000254.1, read on the forward strand.
CTGCCGATGACACCAGCCAGGTTCGGCCCAATGGCGTGCATAAGCAAGAAATTGTTGGGATTCTCCTGTTGCCCTATTGTCTGTGAAACGCGTGCTGCCATAGGGACTGCAGAAACTCCTGCTGAGCCAATGAGGGGATTCATCTTTTCCTTAAGAAAAACATTCATGATCTTTACCGTTAGGATGCCTCCCATGGTACAAATAGCGAAATCGATGAGTCCGAAAGTAAAGATGAGTAACGGCTTGGCCGTGAGAAACTTTTCAGCCTGCATGGTCGCGCCCACGGAGATGCCCAGAAATATGGTGACGATATTCATAAGAGAGCCTTGTGCCGACCCGGCCAGTCTGTCTACAACGCCACTTTCCCGCATAAAGTTTCCCAGCATGAACATCCCCATTAGAGGGGTTACTGCGGGGATCAGAAGCGCAATGATACCTGCTACGATGAGGGGAAAGAATATCTTTTCATGCTTCGACACAGGCCTGAGCTGTTTCATGATGATCTTTCGTTCTTCCTGTCGGGTCAACAACCTCATGATCGGGGGTTGAATCAAAGGGACCATGGCCATGTAGGAATATGCGGCAAGGGCATTGGCTCCAAGGAGATTGGGGGCGAGCTTGGCCGTTAAATAGATCGTTGTGGGCCCGTCAGCCCCTCCAATAATTGCCACTGATGCAGCCTCCTTCATGGTAAATCCACACAAGAGGACCCCCAGGAATGTCACGAACACACCGAGTTGAGCACCGGCTCCAATAACCAAGGTTTTGGGATTGGCAATGAGGGGCCCGAAATCGGTCATGGCACCGAGTCCCAGAAATATGAGGCATGGGATAACCTCCCATTCCACACCGTAATGATAGAATATGTTGAAGAGTTCTCGTTTGCCATGGGCATCGAAGCCCATAAGGGGGGTGAGGGGAAAATTAACAATGAAGATTCCAAAACCTATGGGCAGCAAAAGCAAGGGTTCGTATTTCTTGGCTACTGCCAGATAAATAAAGAACAGGCCGATCCCCCACATGATAACGAGCTTGTAATGAAGATTGAAAAGCCCGGTTTGGGTATGCAAGATATTCAATAAGACATCAACAAACGTGTCCCAATTCATAGCTCAGTTCCTTAAAACGTCTCGGAATTTCTACAACTCGTTGTAATCATAATATCTTTCAGTGGCAATTTTCTGTGCCATCAATATGGAATGATGGAATAGTGGAATGTTGGGGACAAAAGGCCGAAAAAAATCATTTCTAAATTGTTTTTATTCCCCTGCCCGCTCGCCAAGCCTGCCCGCTCGCCAAGCTTGCGAGGCAGACGGGCTTGCGAGGCAGGCGGGTCTTAACCCAATATTCCAGTATTCCAACATTCCATTATTCCAGTTCTAATGATCATTCACAGATAATACGGCTTTCACCGGGTTGCATAGCGGGGTCTTCCTCTACTGTGATAGTCAGGTTTCGTCTCATCTCCACGTCCAGGAGTTCTTTTCGTTTCTTGTTCAGCAAGTAGTAACCCACGTTCCTTGGTACGATTCCTTTTACTTGTGTGATGTTATCTTTGAGGGTTTCAGAGCGGAGCCTTCTCAGAAACTCGAGCGCGAGCCTTTCGGCAGACGGAACCAGCCCTTTTCCCTGGCAGTGAGGGCACGGCATAAAGCTTCCGTACTCTATGGATGCAGCGATCCTTTGACGGG
>DAOVOU010000309.1 GCA_030629475.1 Desulfobacterales bacterium
CGTAGAAGTGGTCTCGTCTGTGCGCCTGGCCGACATCTGCGGCATTAATCCCGCACAGATCCGGAAGGATCTCGCCTACTTTGGTCAATTCGGGGTTAGGGGCGTCGGCTATTATGTGAAAGAACTCCTGTTTGAGATTAGCAAGATCCTCGGCCTGGACAGAGAATGGCGTTTGGGCTTGGTGGGGGTAGGAAATCTTGGCTGTGCCCTGTTAAGGCATGCCCAGTTTGAGAGTCACGGCTACACCTTTGAGGCAGCATTCGACAAAAAGCCAAAGAGAATCGGCATGAAAATTGGAGACGTAGAGGTCGCATCCTTGCAGGCCATGAATCGTCTGGTCAAGGAAAAGGGCATAGAGATCGGAGTGATTGCCGTAATGCCGGCATGGGCTCAGAAGGCTGCGGACATGTTGGTAAAGGCTGGCGTTCGCGGGATCCTGAATTTTGCACCCACCCAGCTCCAGTGCCCGGCTAATGTCTTTGTCGAGAATGTGGATTTTAGCCTCAGGTTGAATGTCCTCCGTTACAGGCTCACCTCAACAAGGTCACGCCGCCAGCGTATCCGTTCAAAACCGCCTCAGCACCTTGCTTAGGAACCTGCCGGTGTGCGATGCCGGAAGTTGGGCAATCTCTTCAGGTGTACCACACCCCACTAGATGACCGCCCTTATCTCCTCCTTCCGGCCCAAGGTCGATGATGTAATCGGCTGACTTGATGACGTCCATATTGTGCTCAATCACGATGATGGTATTGCCGGCATCCGTAAGCCGGTCTAAGACCTCCAGCAGTTTCTGGATGTCGGCAAAATGGAGTCCTGTTGTAGGCTCATCTAAGATATAGACGGTTTCCCCTGTTGCCCGCTTGCCGAGCTCTTTTGATAACTTGACCCGCTGAGCCTCCCCGCCGGAAAGGGTGGTCGCTGGTTGTCCGAGGCGAACGTAGCCCAGACCAACATCTGCCAGCGTCTGAAGCCTGGTTCTTATCTTCTTGATCTTGCCAAAGAAGTCGAGGGCCTGGTCTACGGTCATGTCCAGCACCTCCGAGATGTTCTTTCCCTTGTACCTGATATCCAGGGTCTCCCGGTTGTATCGCTTTCCCTGGCACACATCGCACGTCACGTAGACATCAGGGAGAAAGTGCATCTCGATCTTGATAATTCCATCCCCGCGACACGCCTCGCACCGTCCTCCTTTCACGTTGAAGCTGAAGCGTCCAGGTTTATATCCGCGTGCCCTGGCCTCCGGGGTTCTGGAGAACAGGTCCCGGATGTCGGCAAACACACCAGTGTAGGTGACTGGATTAGAACGTGGAGTTCGTCCGATCGGGGACTGGTCTACATTGATGACACCATCTATCTTTTCAAGGCCGGTCAGTCGCCTGTATTTTCCCACGGCTTTCCTGGAATGATAGAAGCGACGAGTCAGAGATCGATACAGCGTTTCAACGACCAGGGTCGATTTGCCCGAGCCCGACACCCCGGTGACGCATACAAAACATCCCAAAGGGAACCGAACTGCAATATCTTTGAGGTTGTTGGCCGATGCCCCTTCCACGGCCAAGTGGCCGTTTTTGATCGGACGGCGCTTTGCAGGCACCGGTATTGTTTTACGACCTGACAGATACTGACCGGTAACAGAGGTCTCGTGGTGAAGCAAAGCCTCGGGTGGCCCATTAAATACAAGGTGTCCGCCATCGGCCCCGGCTCCGGGCCCCATATCAATCACATAGTCAGCCGAAAGGATTGTTTCTGCGTCATGCTCCACCACAAGAACCGTATTTCCCAGATCACGCATCTGTTTGAGAGTGCTAAGGAGTCTCTCGTTGTCCCGCTGGTGGAGCCCAATACTGGGTTCATCCAGCACATAGAGTACGCCGGTTAGCTTGGAACCGATCTGGGTGGCCAAGCGAATCCGCTGCCCCTCTCCGGCCGAAAGCGTGGCCGAAGCCCGATGGAGCGTCAAATAGCCTAGTCCCACCTGGGTCAAAAAAAGGAGCCTTTCGGTGATTTCTTTCAATATGGGATCTGCGACGACCCTGTCTCGAGGGCCGAGAGGTATCGCCGTAAAAAAGTCAAGGAGGTCAGTGACTGAACGTTTGCACACCTGGTGGATGGATTCCCCGCCAACCTTTACTGCAAGGCTTTCTGGTTTGAGCCTTGCACCATGACACTCAGGACATGGCCGCATGTTCATAAACCGCTCAATCCCTTCACGGGCCTCGTGTGATCGGGTCTCCCTATAACGCCGTTCAAGGTTGGGAATAACCCCCTCAAAGGGTCTGGAGTAGGTATAGCGTTTGCCGTCCCGTTCAAGATAAAAGGGGATGGCCTTGCCCTTGGATCCATAAAGGAGGAGATCTCTGAGGGCTTCGGGAAATTCGTCGAAGGGCGTATGGATGTTCATGTGAAAGTGTCGGGTGATGGCGTCTAATACCTGATAGAAGTAGACCGAATGTCGATTTTCCCACGGGACAATCGCACCATCCCTTAGAGAAAGGGCAGGGTCAGGCACGATCAGGTCGGGGTCAAAGACCATCATGGAGCCGAGGCCGTTGCAGGCAGGGCAGGCCCCCTGGGGGCTATTAAAGGAGAAACTGGCGGGAGAGAATGGCGGATAGCTGATACCGCAAAGCATACAGGCTGCCTTTTCACTAAAGATGAGTGGCTCGTCCTCCAACAGGTCCACCGTGACCAGGCCTTCTGACTCCCCCATGGCAAGTTCGATAGAGTCGGCCAGACGATTCCGGACTGATTCCTTAACAATTAGACGGTCAACCATGACCTCTATGCTATGCTCTATGTTCTTATCAAGTGAAACCGATTCATCCAGGTCAAACGTCCTGCCATCTACCCTGACGCGAGCAAAGCCGTCCTTTTGCAGTCTTTGAAACAGCCCTTGATGGGTCCCCTTCTGACCAGTGACCACAGGAGACAGGATAATGACCTTGGTACCCGGCTTAAGGGCCAGGACTCGATCCACGATCTCTTGGGTAGTCTGGGATGTAATGGGTTGTCCGCACCTGTGGCAATGGGGTTGGCCGATGCGCGCAAAGAGGAGTCGAAGATAATCGTAGATCTCAGTAACGGTGCCAACCGTAGACCGGGGATTCTTGGTGATTGTTTTTTGCTCGATGGCGATGGCTGGGGCAAGGCCTTCGATGCTGTCCACATCCGGCTTGTCCATCTGCTCCAAGAACTGGCGAGCATAAGCTGAAAGTGACTCAACATATCGTCTCTGCCCTTCAGCGTAAAGCGTATCAAAGGCCAGAGTCGATTTGCCGGAGCCCGAAATACCGGTTATTACGACGAGTCGATTTCGAGGGATGTCGACATCGATATTTTTGAGGTTATGCTGGCGCGCGCCGCGTACGGCGATCTTGTCTAAAGGCATGTTGTGAGCACTCAATCCTCGTTTTTGAGAGGCAAAGATCACCTCAAAATTTTTATTTTGTATCTGAAAATGGCTATCGTCAATAAATATTAATACATCTGCGCTCTGCCAGTCTTTTCAGGTGCCTATTTTGTAACTTCTCAAAAAACTCGGGTAAACCATAATTTGCGACCATTCGCACCCTCTTGCCCCATGTCATTTCGACCGAAGGGCCCGCCCTGGCGCGACAGGAGCACGGGAAC
>DAOVOU010000021.1 GCA_030629475.1 Desulfobacterales bacterium
AATTTATTGCTTTATTGCGGAGGGAACCGGAGCTAAGCTCAGTTTTCCCGGAGGGTTCCGTTGGTGTAGCTGTTTTCAATCAGCCATGGCACAGATTTGGTCATGATCTTTTGATTGGTCTTCCTTCTGCTTTTTTTGCCATTCGAACCACCTTGTGAAACGCCTGTTCAGTTGCATTCTGTGCTCGGCCAGAGGGATATTGGCAATCTTGGCACGCCTACGCAAGTCCTCCTCAGAGTAACCAATACCGGGCCATATGTGGCCTTTAAATATTTTGAGAAAATAGCTGTCATGACTAAAACCGAACTCAGTGATCGTGGGAAGGAGGCATAGAGACTTGTCTTTTAAGCCAAACCGGTGGAAGGGAAAGCCCTGTGCAAGGTCAACGTGGTAGCCAATGAGCTTTGCTTTCGGATTGATAGAGACAAGGCCGTGTGTGACACAATTGCCTTGACAAATGCGGTACTTCACCCTGAGCCAATCGGTCAACTCTTTTCCCGAGATAAGCTGGGCCTCATTAATGGTTGACGTTTTCATGGGGGTTAAGTTCGGCCCTCCAGGCTCGGACTTGACTTCCTCAAAAGCTCTCCCCTCAAAGCATATTCCTATGAACGCATGGTTAAGATTTAGATAGATGTTTTCATCATCAGCCCATACGGAATTTCCAGCGTGGAAGGCGGCATGATCCTCCCTCACAGCCCTGAAGACTTGACCAAAGCGATTAATGAAGTAGTGGTAAAACTTATTTCTACAGACATACTTAAGAAGCGCTTTACTATACTTTTTGAGTGACTGATTTTTTTCGGGTATGAAATCGATGATGTCGCTTTCCGAAGCGTGGTACAGAATTCCCACGATCTTGCTTGAAAAATCCGCTTCAGTTGGCAATCGGTCCGAGCCTCTAGGAAACCGGTAGTAAATTCTGGGCTCGTTTTCCACGGTGAAGGTAGTAGTAATACGCAGCCCGTTGCTGTATAATTCGCGATCTGATGACTCTTCCACAAGCCAGATAGGCTCTTCAATATATTCCGGGAAACTACTGTCTGTACTCTCAGGGACATAAGCTGCTTCTTTCCCCCCGGGCTGTGGCGATACGTTTGCAACCCTGGTATTGCCCTCATCAGGGGCATCACCATATTGTTCATCAGGAGATTCTGCAAGCCCATAGACCTCTTCAGCATATTCATCAGCCGATTCCTGGGTCACAGAGGGGGTTGGGCTAATGATATTTCTGAGAGATGCTACGCCAGTCCCCAGGCCCAAAACCAGAGCGGCCATGACAATCGTGATGATGGAATGGCGATACTTATAGATATTCCAAGGAGTTGGCCGTGGTGCAGAGATTGTTCCCTGCCGGATTAGCTTCCTTACTTTTTTCCGGGCGCCGGGGCACAACCGTTCTACCTCGTCCATGGCCAGCTTTCTGACCACTGTTTCTTGAAATGGGGGGGAAAGCTTGTAGATGGAGAGGGTTTTTCGGTATCTTTCCAGAACCCTGTTCAGAAATCTCAGTTTCTGGACAGGGTCAGGGACCAATACCGCAAACTCTTCGATGATACGGCGGCAGCTTGATGGCGGCAGGGGCTTAAGAGATGTTTTATCCTCTCTATCCCTCAAACATTGCTGCAATAAGAGCTCCTTTAGCAGTCGCATAGAGTGGATCGCTAGCAGTCCGGATCTCACTAATCTCTATCGGAAAATCCTCCTTGTTAAGGTACATTTCAAACCGGTGTTCAAAACCTTCAGGTTTTGCGGCGCCCCCGCTCAGAACGATGGGGACGGGCTTGTCAAAGTCTGGGATCTTTGATGTCTGCGCGATGGACTCTTTGAGCCCCTTTACCAGCGTGACGATCAGGTCATCGTAATATATATGCAGGGCATCTTCTATGTCATTACGAGGCTCTTCAGTAAGGTCGAGTTCCCTTTCCTTGATCGCTCTTACCCTCGTATTGACCTCACCGGTTACAGATGCCACTGCGTCGTCAATGTAATCTCCTCCCTTCCTGATACTGAAGGTTATGACCGGCACTGACAGGAAAGCAAGACAAACATTACACATACCTCCGCCTGCACTTATCCCTATACCGGTGAAGTTGTCCTTTTCCAACTCGGAAAATATAACAGCAAGGCCTTCGTTAATACTTCTAGCATTGTATCCCTTATTGCTCAGGTACCGCCTGAGAATTGCCTCATGGTAGATGATGTCGCTTTCTGCTTCCTTATGGGCGCCAGGGATGGAAAAACAAAGCTGGGTTCCCCGTTTGGCTGCGGGGGCAACAATATCGTCCAGGATGCCCTTGATGATCTCGATGGCCTTCGACTCCTTGGGATTTAATAGTCCGTGGCGCATCGGACGCCCCGTCTCGGTATTAAGCATATTGGCGAAGACCTCCGCTCCGTCGCCATAGACAATAAGGGACTCGTCCATCCTGTAATGGTTTATTCGATTCTGGTTAAGAATGCTCTCGGTAAACTTGGAATACTCTACCGAGATAAAGGCATTGAGCTGGGAAGTGAATGCCACATTGCCGTGTTTCTTCTGGGCAAAAACAATCTTTGAAGTTCCAATGTCAACGCCCACGGGATTGGTATCCAAGCGGGCGCTTTTCTCCGAGGAGCCACGGCTCAATGATTCATGAGCGAGTATCTTGGAGGCAGCGGCTGCTATTTCCTTTTTGCGGTGCTCGGCTTTCTCTTGACGTCTTCGTGCCATGGTATAAGGTCTCCTTTAATCGTGAAAGATTTTTCCCGGAATCGACCCTGTGTGGTCAGACAGCAATATCGGTGCCAACTCACTTTTTGAATTTATCAAATTTTTTAAAATTTATCAGCTTTTGTTGATAGGGTCAATAAAAAAAGAAACCTGACAACCTCTTTAGAATCCCTGGTTATGGCCGCCTTATTCTTGGCCTCTGCAATCTTCTCGGTCAATATCTTCCCTTCCTGTATAAACTCCTCATAACAGGAAAGGCACAGACCTGTATCCTTTTTAATCTTCAGGAAAATGCCTCTCTTACTGCACTTTTTGCACTGAGGCATGACGTCCTCCTTCATCACAACCCTGGCCCAGACCCCTGGCCCAGACCTGGCTTATAAGCTGAATGGTCTGTTCCGAGCACATAGCTGTTTGTAGACCTAGCAGGCTGATTCGAGCGTGTAGCGCCAGGGCAGGCTGACTTGGAAGGGTTTGAATTCCATAACTTCTGCCCCCGAAATATTAGGCTACCAACAGCGTATTTCAGGTAAGCCGCACGGCCTTGGACCTTTTCTGCGATAGCCGGGAAAGCTTCACTGCGCAGAACTCTCCGCACATGGTACAGGTTTCCTTATCAGAACTCAAACTGACCCGTTGCCTGGCCCAGTCAGGATCCAGGGCCTGGGACATCATCCCCTCCCAGTCAAGGTCACGGCGATAGATGGACATTTGCCGGTCACGCTCGATGGCTCCGGGGAGACCCCTGGCAATATCCGCTGAATGCCCTGCAATGCGGGCGGCAATCACCCCGGCACGCACATCATCCGCATTTGGGAGGCAGAGGTGCTCGGCTGGGGTCACATAGCAGAGAAAATCAGCGCCAGCAGCAGCAGCAATGGCTCCACCGATGGCTGCAGTGATGTGGTCATAGCCGGGTGCAATATCCGTAGTCAGGGGTCCCAACAGGTAGAAAGGGGCTCCGTCACAGAGCTGTTTCTCCATAACCACGTTGGCAACCACCTGATTCAGAGGCACATGGCCAGGCCCCTCGATGATTATCTGCACTCCCCGCGCCTGAGCCCGGCGGGCCAACTCACCAAGGAGGATGAGCTCCTGGACCTGCGGCCCATCGGTGGCATCTACCACTGTTCCCGGCCGAAAGCCGTCCCCCAGGCTCAGGGTAACGTCATAAGTGTGAGCGATGTCCAGCAGCGCATCGAAGTCTTGGTAGAGGGGATTCTCTTTGTTGTTTTGCTTCATCCAGTGCATGAGGATGGAACCGCCACGACTTACCGAGGGCATAAGGCGCTGGTAATGTTCCAGACATCGGACAACTTCTCTGGTGACCCCGCAGTGAACGGTAATGTAATCGAGACCTTCGGCACACTGGGTCTCAATACTCCTGAACAGGGCGTCGGCACCCATCTTGGCTAAGGTCTTCCCTTCCAGGCGTAACTGGGTGGCCACCGCGTAAATGGGCACTGCCCCAACCATCACCGGCGAGCGCTCCAATACCATCCGGCGCACTTCCGTGAAATCAGCACCGGTGGAGAGATCCATCACTGAATCGGTGTCAGCAGCCACAGCGGCCTCCAGCTTCTCAAGCTCCTGTTCCACCCCACAACACAGACCGCTGGTACCAATGTTGGCATTGACTTTGGTACGCAGGCCCTCGCCAATGGCCAGGACTCGCTCAAATTGGTGCCTCCTGTTTTTTGGGATAACCGCCCGACCGGAGGCGATGAGCTGTCGCAGTTTTTCTGCACTTATGTTTTCAGCGGCAGCTGCCTGCTCCATTTCGAGGCTGATCTTTCCCTCCCTTGCCATCTCTAGTTGGGTCATGGCACTCCCTTCCTCCTTAAACAAAAAGGCCGCTCTGCAAAAGAGCAGCCTCAGGTGATGCGTGAAAATACCTAGCCGATCCCTACGCCAGTACTACCTGGATCAGGTTCAAGGGGTCTGATCTCAGCCCTGCTGGGCACCCCCTCGGCTGCTTATTTGTTTTATTATCTTATAGAAGCAGGAGAATGTCAACCCAAACTGCGGAAACGGGTGCGTTACGCGTTTGTTAATCAAGGCCAGCTGGCTTGACGAAGCTTTATTTCCCTGGGAGTTTGATATGATGGCTGTGACAGTGCCGCATCCGCTCACCGTAAAGTGAAATGGAAACCAGGGAAAAGCGGAAACCGCGGAAACCGGGAAAAGCCGGGGACGGTCTTGACGAATAATCCCTGGAGCGAGCGTTTTAAGGTGTAGGTTTTTATGGCTTTGCAGAGCCTTCCGTTGACACGGACGTTCGGTGATTGTAGATTATCCCAAAGGTTTTGTAGTTGTCCGTCCTATTCCGTAAAACTCAAAATATCATTGTATGGAACCTACCTTCCACATGATCCCCGTTATGCAAAAACCGATATACCCCAAGGAGTAAATATGGCTGAGATCATTTCCAGAGATGTGAGTGTGGGACCTTAGCAGGGGGAATATCCACGGCAGGAAGAGACTTCGGGTTGACGGCCCTAAAGGAGGGGGACAGTGACAGATAGAAACAAAGAGCCAATCGACCTGTTGAAGCGGCGGGCTGACAAGCTGCTAGATCAGGAAAGACGCAAGGAGACGGCGGAAGAAGCCAGAAAGCAACTCGAATGGTCCCGGGCAAGCTTTGCGGCTGAAATCGAGTCGATCGAGCTGAACGAGGAGGTGCTTAAGGGTGTCAAAACCTTCATGTGCACCATAGCAAGCAAGGTGAAGGAAGCAAGGTCGATCCACGAGGTTGAACGCTCATGCTTTGGCCTTGCACTACTCCTTCTGAGGGACTACGACCGTGTGGCGTTCGACAAGTTCCTGAAGATGGTGAAGGACGAGGTGGAAAAGCAGTAACTCTCCCGCGCAACCTTTGATCTGAAGAAATATGGGGCGCTACGGGTGGACTTTTTCAAGCATTTCACCTTTGAACTAATCCAACAATTGAGGCGCAATGCAAAAATTACATAAAGCAATCACTGAAATTGATGTTTTTTCTCCGCCTAAGATTTACCACGAAAGCAAACCTCAGGACCCAGCTTTTATCCATCCAATAATACGTATATTATCTACCTATTCCATCCCCAATAATATAGTCTTGCTTTTTTGAGGAGCCATCGGCATTGTAAACGGCGACTCTTCGAGTCTCATTAGTTTGACGCCTCGAAATTTCAACGACCTATTGAAATAACTGGCCTTTACTGACATTATTATCTGTTACCTCGCACACGGAATAATGGAACGGTGCCTCTAAATCCATGCAAGAACGGAACAACTTCTTCTGATGGCTCTGGACGGCACAAGCGGACAATGTAAGCCTCCTGCGCGTAAGGGGGCCTACACACATCAGGAATACAACTTAGCTTCGCTGCGCTCCGCAATTGGCACAGAAAACTGCCACTGAAAGATAAGTGATTACAACGAGTTGTGGGATTTCCGAGACGTCAAGTCATAGAATCGCGGAGCGATTTTATGAGTCGAAGTAAGGGAGGGGTTGGCATGGAGGAGAACTCTCAGAGAGGGAGGAGGCGTATACTGGTCGTGGAAGCGGAAGAATCGATTCGCAACATTGTTTCAATATTCCTTTCGAAGAGGGGATACGAGGTAATTACTGCCAGAAGCGGTGAAGTTTGGATTGAATGACCTGCAAGAAGCGGTTGCGAGGGTATTAGACGCAAAACCATTCTGTTCACCCACACCAGTGGTCTGAAGGACATTTATCCTTATTGCAGTATTTCCCTGGCCCAGACCGGGATTAACCCTGGCCCAGACCGGGCTTGCATGGACAAGAGCTCGATTCAGGCATGTCGCGCCCCTGGCCCAGACCGGGATGATAGGGACGGCACATCAATGCTAAAGCTGTCGCGCCAGGGCGGGCAGGGCGGGCAGCGTAATACCTTACAACAAGCTGAAGCGCCAGGGCGGGTAGGGCAGGCCAATTCGGGCAGAGTCCCTGAATTCTACCCGCGGGTACATAATAAGGAGGTGGTGCGTATGGAACTAGTCCCATGGGAGCCGTTTGGAGAACTCAGGACGCTTCGCAGGGAAACGGAAGATTTTTGGAGTCGATCATTTGACGAGCCGCCTTTTCCCAGACTCGTTTTGGAAGAGTGGGTGCCTTGGGTAGACATATCGGAAACGAAGGGGAATTTTGTGGTTAAAGCCGAGCTGCCTGGTATGGAGGCAAAAGACATCAACGTTAGCATCTCAGGCAACGTCTTGACCATCAAAGGTGAGAAGAAAAAGGAACAGGAGGAGAAAGACGAACATTATCTCTATTGTGAGAGATACTGCGGATTTTTCCATCGTTCATTCCGGCTCCCTGTAGCGGTTCAAAGTGATAAGCTCGAACGGACCTTTAGGAACGGGATCTTAAGAGTCACGCTTCCCAAAGCCGAGGAGGCAAAGAAAAAAGAAATCGAGATCAAAGTTGGATGAGCAAGCATTGAGTCCAATGATATCGACCTGGTGATTACAGGTACCCATGGGCGCAAAGGATGCCCCATCCTTCTCCATACCCATGCCACAAACCAGGTGGCACAGCATCTTATTGAAAGGGAGTTGCTTCCACAATCAAAACCCAGAGCGAGTCAAATGACCATTAGCGGTAGATTTGGAAAATATGGCGATGCCAAGCGCAAGGCTGCAATCTATTTTGCAGGAGAACTTAACAGAGGCCTCATTGGTGGATTTGCTCGAATTCGAAGCACAGGCAGCACGTAGGGGCAACAAAGGCGATGTTCAAGAAGTCGTAAACTATGTTCGCGCAATGAATTACGGCCTAACCCGCTTGAAGGATCTACCCCTGTCGCTTCGATTGATGCGAGAGATCCACGCTGAATTGCTCCGGCACGCAAGAGGAGGACAACGCGAACCAGGAGAATTTCGGCGTTCACAGAATTGGATTGGACCACCTCGATGTCCGCTTTCCAAGGCTATTTTTGTGCCGCCTCCACCCCATGAGATACTGTCGGCAATGGGCGAACTTGAGCGATTCCTCCATGACGATATGCCTATGCCGCCACTGATCAAGTGCGGTTTGGCCCATGCACAGTTTGAAACGATCCATCCGTTCCTTGATGGTAATGGTCGGATGGGACGGCTCTTGATAACCTTTCTGCTTTGCTGGCGCGGTGTACTTAAGCATCCTATGCTTTATATTTCAGATTACTTTAAACGCCAGCGTCAGGAATACTATGAAAGGCTGCAACGTGTCCGTGACCACGACGATTGGGAAGGATGGATGCGGTTTTTCCTCAAGGGCGTGCAGACCGTGGCGCTTGAGGCTACCGAAACAGCGCGTCGAATTCAAACCATGCGGGATCAGTATCGTGACCTTATAGGGCGTAAGATTCGTGGAACAGCCATAGGGTTTGTTTTGCTAGACTATCTTTTCGAAATGCCGATGGTAAATGTAAAGCTCGTTGCTCAACGAATTGGGCGAAGCTATCCAGTGGCTAACGATCTTGTGGGGACTTTCCTGGAGCTCGGACTGCTCATAGAAACGACGGGGCAGCGGCGGAACCGCATTTATTCGTTTCAACCATATCTTGATCTATTTGAGCAAAGAAACGAAACTGCCCCAAGTGGTTAGAGTGATGATTTTGCCCCTAAAAATGGCCTTATAAGGAGTCAAAACACTCGTTTTTGGAATGTTTATGTATAAATATCAGCCGGATAGCTTGGCCCGACCCCGGTAAGCGGTCCCGGATAGCTTGGCCCGACCCCGGTAAGCGGTCCTCATGAGGCGGCAAGTTTCCATAACCTTCCAAAACTTGCACATAAAGACCCGTTTGACCGCTTGATCATATGGCAGGCGATTCAACGGAAGATGAGTCTCATATCCAGGGATCGGTCATTCAAAGACTACAAACAATACGGCCTCAAGATGCATTGGTAAGGATAAGGCATGACCTATCGCAAGAAACTGATCGAAGCGAAAATGGGGCGATCACAAGGATCGCCCCTACGATTGTGCATACGGAAAAACGAATCAACCCCGCCTCACTCAGTATCTTGCGAGACGGAGTTGATGATAACTAGAAATCCCTGGATATACAACCCGCAACCCGCAACTCACAGGAGCTTTGAGCTTCTTATCATATGGGATTTTTTGCTTCTTGGGGTGAAGGGGAAGGGTTCGGACGCTCTTACAGTGATGATTTTGCCCTTGAAAATTGCCTTTCAAGGCCGCAAAATACCTATTTATGGAGTGTTTATTTTTAGATATCAATAGGATAGCTTGGCCCGACCCCAAAAGAAAAATATCCCGACCCCAAAAGAAAAACAGAAAAAAGATACACCGGCTTAACCTCCAACCTTAAGAATCGCCTCAATGCCCATATAGGGGTCAATCGCCGCATACGGCCAAGCTCAAACCCTGGAAGCTTGTGACTTATGTGGCTTTTTCCAATGAATCTAAGGCTGTCGAATTCGAAGAATATCTTAAATCAGGATCTGGACGCGCTTTTGCGAACAAGAGGCTTTGGGGCTCATAAAGTGAATCAAGCAGTCTCGCAACGCACTCTGAGAGTGACCAGGGGCGGTTTTACGTTGGATTTACCGGGAATCTCAGAAGTCGCCCGACAGAACACAATTTTGGAAAGAATTCCCACACCGCCAAATCCAGGCCCTGGAGAATTAAGACAGACAATCCGGCTCACTCCAGCAAGATGATCAGTTTGCCATCTTCAGATTCTACCTTGAAAGAGGTCAAAGGGCCTTTCGCCGGTCCCGAAATCATCTCGCCCGTATAGTTGAAGGTGGACTTGGATAGGCTACAACACTGAACGGCTCCATGCCCATCAACGGGGTCAATTCGCCTGCCCATATGTGTGCATTTGTTCTTGAAAGCATGGAAGTTGCCATCATCTCCATTAAGTATCAAAACCCGCTCCGGCAGTTCTCTCCCTTCCAGACGGATTGCGCCCCCACGATTGGAAAGTTCCGGGGCACGTTCCAACTGGATCTCAATCTTCCCCCCGGAATACCTCCAGCATCTCGCGTCGCTTGGAGGTTTGGTTTCGCAAATACCAAAAATGTGTTTGAGTAGTCCCATTCTTCCCTCCTAATGGAGAACCTCACCCGCTCCCATTCACCCGCTCCCTCAACATCCGAGAACACCTAAAGGTAACCACCCGCCTCGACCCCAGCATCATATCTTCGCCGGTCTGAGGGTTCCTTCCTCTGCGTTTCTCTTTGTCCTTGATACAGAATTTGCCAAATCCACTGATCAGCACATCTTCGCCGGATGCCAGGGTCCTTTTGATGATTTCTAAGAGGGATTCAACTGCTTGGACAGACTTGGATTTGGGGAGATTAAGCTTGCGATAGATTGAGTCTGTTATGTTTGCTTTGGTCGGGGCCATTTTATGGTGCTCCTATCAGGGGATGGGTTTGAGTTGATTCGGGTTTATCTGTGTCGTGGTGATTTGAGATTAGTCTAACATTCCTGTTTTGTCAAGGAATTAGAAGCGTTATATATAATGTGGCCAGTGCACCTCTCACTCCCGACCACACCGCAACTGACTGCATCACGAACTGGGAACCAGGGGATTATTTGTCTGGGGATCCGGCTGGCTCAGGCGAGATGTGATTTCCATTTTGGGAACCCTAACCCTGAACAATCATTTCATTCTGGATAACGTAAGGTGTAATGATGGGGGACCGGTGAGACGCGGTTGGTTGGGATTAAAGATTTCATCTACAAACCGTAACATTTTGGGGATGCGTTGGCGTATAGATGCAGATACCTACACTCCGAGGCCAGCTGCCAATGCAGACACATAGTTCAGAGTTTCTTGCGAACTGATTCGTAAAGGTCCTCCCTTTGAAGGAGGCCTACATTGATCGCACTTTTCAGGAGTTTCTTGATACTTCCTTTGGTATACCGGAATACCTTTCCATTACTAATCCCCTCAACTATCTTCTGGGCTACAGTGCCTAGAGAGGAATACGTTAAATCGCAAATGTCTACGTGTCTATCAACCAGGTCCTTCACTGGTGTATTGCCGCAATTAGTTTGTAATCTAATCCCTTGATTCTGCAGAAAACCAGGATTCAAACAGACCACATCTATAGTGTCGAGATGTTGATGAGCTGAGACCATTGCGAGAACAGCCTCTTCTATGTTTTCTTCTCCTGATACTTCCCAGGTTGATAGCGTATTTCCTCTAGTTTTCATACAGTTGGTTATTGCATCAGCAGAAACGTCTTCACCACCAAGAATATCATTCTGCATCCACTTGGCCTTGTCAATCTTTCTAACAAGAAGAGGCATTCTATCCCAACTCGTCCTCTAAATCAGAAATGACCTGATCAACGTATTCTTGTAACCAACCCTCGTGACATTTCACACTGCGCAGTACATTAAGAGAGTGAGTTGTCCCCCAATTCTCAAACGCCCTTATTCCACACTCCCGAATCTCTGGGTCAGCATGAGAAAGTGCAGCCAGCGCCATTGTGGGACCTTGAGGATATATTTCAAGATATTCGAGATGTGATATTACCTGCAGCAATCCGACGAGAACTCTGCTGTCTTGAAATTGATCTAGGAAAATATTATTGATCCATTCTTTCGCAATGGCAGTGTTTTGATCCATGAGTTCTCTTACAAACAAATCTGCAGAGGAACCAAAGCCGTATTCGAAGTCCTGTTCACGGATTATGTGTAGTAGCTCCCCCGTGTACTTGTCTTGGAACTGCCTTAATCTTCGCTTGTTCAGAATATTCTCGTACTGGGACGCCGAACTCTCGCTGAGATCAATCAAATCTTCCAGCACCGGACCATCCGCTGTATCTGTTTTAGATGCTGTCGGTTCATAGGAATGCATAGGTTCAGCCGGTGGTACTTCGCCAGAATCTGGTTTGATTAACTTATAGATTTCAGGCATCGAGAAAACCTTCCAATTCCAATAGCATATGGCTGCGTATCTTGGTGGCTTCCAAGTAAAACGAGCCTATTGAACGACTGCCGAATCGAAAGTCTTTGTTCTCAGCAATCGTATTGATGTCGAATCCAATTTCAATTCGGTCAATCTTCAAGACCGTATCGGCTAGCATTTGTTGTCCTACAACTCGATTTACGTTGGTAATAACATTCAGCAATTCGGCCGAACCATCTATATCCATTGTCATTCTCGCTACGGAACGCGAGTTCCATTCGAAAGGGGGGGTGTCTCGATAATATTCTATGGGGTTGAAAAGTTTTCCATAAATTTCAGATAGCTTACCTTCAGACATCTCCTTGAGTAAGCCACTCGTGATCAGCGCAATCCGATTTCCTTTTTTGTTGAACTCTGCCAGTATTCGAGAAAACATGTCATTGGCCTCCTCGGTAAATCCCTCTGCTGTGCCAAGATTGCCACCTTTTGGGTCTGTGGGATGCTTCTCAACATCAATACGATGCGTTGCGAAGCGAATGATCCATTCTTTGTTTGAGGAGGTGAGTTGTATTCGAGGCAATGGAGCAGGGTTCAAGGGACCAATCTCTTGGAAGGTACTAGGCAGAAGATTCTTGTCACGAAACATCACAAGCAACTTAGAAATTACTTCTGGAGTTGGTTCAATACTCGTAAGATCACCGAAAACGCTCGCCAGATATTTCGCCGCTATATCAATCATGATTTGCTCCTCATTACTATCCGTACAATGAGTTGGCTGGCTTCGATTTAGACGGCCCCAATCACATATCTTTCCTGTTCCGTGGTCGCAAGATAATCCGGCTTAAGCATCCGTCTGTCCTGCCAAATACTCGTCAGTACCATCATAATCACAAGGAACGAGCACTCTTTGAACATCCTGGATTACATTCCATACGCTGAAGCGGAATTCAACAAGTACCAGTCCACGGGGGGCAACCCCAATGCCATATCTATTATTTACCAAAAGCTGCCCTGTAGGTCAACCCTATAAAGACCTCTGGCCGCGATGTTGGACGGTGTCAGGATGAACCCGATTGTTACGTATAGCTTGCCAGAATCTCTACTCTTGAAAATCTATAGATATCAAAAGCATATCAAAACCTCAAGTATTTTTCTATGCCCTATACTCGACCGTATCATGTCACCTGGCCGCTGAAATCAAAATCTCACATAACACCTGAATTTCAATACACAATCACCCCATCGACCATCTCATAGGCCGTCAGGGGAATTTTCATCACACATAGAGACCTAACTTCTTCATCTGGGAATCCTGCCCGTTTGGATGGGGAATCAACTTAATTCGTTGAAATAATAACACTTTTCCTTTAAGGTGAATAGTTGAATGCGGATATCTTTGAAGCCCACGATAACCCTCTAATATTTATTGACATTTCCCCAGCAATCCTCTATCAATCAAATCCAACACATATCCCAA
>DAOVOU010000016.1 GCA_030629475.1 Desulfobacterales bacterium
TGTACAGTAGCTAAATAGGTTTGGCCGGTTTAGCCCGTTTAGCCGGTTTGGCCGGTTGATCTGGTGCCAATTCGTTATTTGTAAATTGTTATTGGTTTTGGTTTTGGTTTTGCGATTCACGATTTAGCGCAGGGTTGCGCCTCACGGCTTGAAAACATTACACTCCGTGTCCTGTTAACGGGCTAAACCGACTAAACAGGCCAAACGGACTCAACGGGCCTAACCGGCTAAACGGGCTAAACGGACTCAACGGGCCTAACGGGCTCAACGGGCTCAACGGAATAAAATGATCAAACGATATACACGTGAGGCCATGGGGCGCATATGGACGGAGGAAAACAAATTCCGGACGTGGCTTCAGGTGGAGATTTTGGTCTGTGACGCCCTGGCAAAAACCGGCGAAATCCCCAGGAGGGCAGCACAAAACATCCGCAAGAAAGCGCATTTTTCCATTGAAAGGATCGAGGCCATTGAGGCCGAAACCAAGCACGATGTGATCGCCTTTTTGACCAATGTGGCAGAGACCGTTGGCCCGGATGCACGGTATATACACTTAGGCCTCACGTCTTCGGATATTCTGGATACGGCTATGGCAGTCAGGCTGCGCCAGGCATCCAAGATCATCTTGAAAGATTGTGACCGTTTGCTGGCCACCTTGAAGAAAAAGGCCATCGTTCACAAAGACACCGTTATGGTGGGCCGGTCTCATGGCATCCACGCCGAACCGATCACCTTTGGTCTCAAGCTGGCCCTGTGGTACGATGAGATGCGCCGAAACCGCAGGCGAATGGAACAGGCGATGGAAACCGTCAGCGTGGGTAAAATCTCAGGAGCCGTTGGCACCTTTGCCAACACCTCGCCAAAAGTGGAAGCTTACGTGTGTCGAAAACTGGGGCTCAAGGCTGCTCCTGTCTCCACACAGATCATCCAGCGAGATCGTTATGCCGAGTATTTTGTCACGTTGGCCATCATCGCCTCGACCATGGAGAAAATGGCAGTGGAAATTCGGCACCTTCAAAGGACAGAAGTCCTGGAAGCAGAGGAATTTTTTTCAAAAGGGCAAAAAGGCTCTTCTGCCATGCCACACAAACGCAACCCGGTCTCATCAGAAAATCTTTCCGGCCTGGCAAGGCTGGTGCGCTCCAATGCGTCTGCCGCATTGAATAACGTGGCCCTTTGGCATGAGCGAGACATCAGCCATTCTTCTGTGGAAAGGGTAATCATCCCTGACAGCACTATTCTGGTTGACTACATGCTGAGCCGCATGACAGAAATCATACGCAACCTGGTTGTCTACCCCAAGCGCATGCAGCAAAACCTGGAACTCACCCGAGGGCTTATTTTTTCTCAGCAGATACTCCTTGCCTTAGCCAGGCAAGGTGTAAGCCGGCAAGCAGCGTATAACATGGTTCAAAAACATGCCATGCAAGCGTGGAAGAAAAAAAAGGACTTTAAAGAACTTGTCGTTAATGATTCGGATATTCGAAATTACTTGAAACCCCAGGATATTGAAACACTCTTTGATGTAAAGGCCCAGCTAAGGTATGTGAACACCATCTTTGCCCGCGTTTTTGAATGAACCTGGCCATATATATAGCTCAAAGGTGAAAGAAAGATCGATGATCGGAAATTGTGAATCTTTCGATTGATGACTTATGATTCGCTTAATAGGGATAGACTTTTGTTAATTTTGAGAATCTATAATAAAGATATATATATTCCTCAGGTGTCAGGTGTCAGGTGTCAGGTGTCAGGTGTCAGGGGAGAACGCAGTGACAACGAGGAACCCCTCCCTCAAGGCTGGCCCATACCCGAGGATTGAGGTGTCAGGTTTCAGGTGTCAGGTTTACGCTCTGCGGGCGTGTTTAAGGTCTTGCGCGATTTTTCCCTGACACCTGAACACTGACACCTGAAACCTGAAATGAAACCAAAACGGAATAAAGATTTAGGTCCATATAAGAATTAATCTAAGTACGAATTTATTAAGCGAACGATGAGTGATGATTGATGATTGAAAAAGACAATCATCAATCGACAATCGACAATCGACAATCATCAATAACAAAGGAGGTATTTATCTTGATCGACATTGTTTATGCTATGGGCACGGGAGGGGGCACATCCGGAGAGGGTGGCGGATTCGGGGCTTTCGCCCCACTGATCCTGATGTTTGTCATATTCTATTTCCTTTTGATACGACCCCAGCAAAAGAAACAGAAACAGCATCGCCAGATGCTCGGCAGCATCAAAAAGGGCGATCGCGTGATCACAAGTGGCGGTCTATATGGACGGATCACGGGGCTCACCGACACGGTTGTGACGCTTGAGATTTCAGAAAAGGTGCGTGTAAAGGTAGGACGGAGCAACATCGCAGGGTTGGCGCAAAGCGAAAATCCCAAGGAGTAACGAATTGAGGCAACTTAAGTGGAAGCTGTTTCTCGTTGTCGCGCTCGTGGTACTGGCATTGGTGTATGTTGTGCCGTCGGTCTGCTCCAGCCTCCCTAACTGGTGGAGGACTCTGGGTATCCTTCCCACCGAAAAGATTCATCTGGGGCTCGATCTTCAGGGGGGCATGCACCTTGTCCTGGAAGTTCAAACCCAAAAAGCAGTTGAAAACAGAATAGAGCGCACCGTTCAAGAGCTCCGGGATGCCATGAAAAAGGCTGGCGTTCGATATGGGGACCTTGACCGGGTCAAAGAGATTCAAATATCGGTCCGCATACTGAACGAGCAAAACATCGAGGCTTTTGACAAGATGCTTGACAAGGAATTCGCGTGGCTGCGGCTCGTATCCAAAACCCCTGAGGATGAAGGTGTTGTTGTCCGGCTCGATCTACCTGATCAGGAAGTCAAGTATATAAAAGAGATGGCCTCTAAACAGGCCATGGAAACCATCCGAAACCGCATTGACCAGTTTGGCGTCAGCGAACCCGACATACGTCGCCAGGGGGAAAACCGCATCCTGGTCCAGCTCCCGGGCATCAAGGACCCTCAAAGGGCCATCAACCTGATCGGACAGACAGCCCTCCTGGAATTCAAGCTGGTGGATGAGGACCATGATGTTCAGGAGGCTCTGAAAGGGAAAATCCCGCCAGGTGATGAGATCCTTTATCAAATCAGCGAAGACAAGGTCACAAGGCGTACCACAAAGACCCCGTTTTTGATCCAAAAACGAACCTGTCTCACCGGCGAGTACTTGACGGATGCCAGGGTTCAAATCGACTCCCAATTTGGTGAACCCTATGTTTCCATGGACTTTGACAAAAAGGGGGCCCGGCTCTTTGAACGGATTACTGAAGCTAACGTGAAAAAACGCCTTGCCATCGTGCTGGACGGCCGCATCTACTCAGCCCCTGTCATCCAGGAAAAGATCAGCGGAGGCGAAGCGCGTATTACTGGCAATTTCACCACCGAAGAGGCCAGGGACCTGGCCATCGTGCTGCGGGCCGGTGCCCTGCCTGCCCCGGTCGAGATTCTTGAAGAACGCACTGTTGGGCCTTCCCTGGGCCGGGATTCGATCGAAAAAGGGCTCCTTTCCATGTGGGTCGGCGGCATCCTTGTGGTTCTGTTCATAGTAATCTATTATAAAGGGGCCGGTATCATCGCAGATACAGCCCTTTTTCTGAACATCATTTTGATTGCAGCCGGTCTGGCTTTCTTTCAGGCAACGTTCACGCTGCCGGGCATGGCGGGAGTCATCCTCACCATTGGTATGGCTGTGGATGCCAATGTCATCATCTTTGAACGTATTCGGGAGGAGGTTCGGCTGGGCAAGACCCCCAGAGCTGCCGTGGATGCCGGCTACGCCAGAGCTACAATGACTATCCTGGACGCCAATGTAACCACCCTCATTGCAGCCCTGGTCCTCTTTCAATTTGGAACAGGACCAATAAAGGGCTTTGCCGTCACCCTCAGTATTGGCATCCTGGCCAGCCTCTTTACGGCTATTGTGGTTACAAGATTGATCTTTGACTATCTGATTTTTCAGCGACGCATAAGTCGTCTGAGTATTTGAGTTCTTCTGTTTGTTGTGTTTATTGTGTTTGTTGTGTCAAAAACCCCATAAACTCAATGAATCCAATGAACTCAATAAACCCCATGAACTCAACAAACTCAACAAACCCCATAAACCCATATGCAATTCATCAAACCTGACATAAACATTGATTTTATAGGAAAAAGAAAAATCGCCTTTGTAGGATCCCTGATCCTGATCGCCATCAGCATTATCTCGCTGACAATAAAAGGGGGGCCAAGATACGGGATCGATTTCGCTGGCGGGACCGTGGTTCAGGTCAAGTTCTCAGAAGAAA
The DNA here is from genome assembly GCA_030629475.1 of Desulfobacterales bacterium. Lineage (GTDB taxonomy): Bacteria > Desulfobacterota > Desulfobacteria > Desulfobacterales. Next base: position 4,314 of record DAOVOU010000016.1, read on the forward strand.
TTGAGCCCCAGGCCGTCAGGAACGCTCTCGGATCTATGGATCTCGGTATCACTTCGATTCAGGGGTTTGGAAAAAAGAAAGAGCATGAATTCTTGATCAGGGCAGCTAAATCGACCGAGGCACTGGAGAGTCTTGCCTCTGGGGTCAAACAGACGCTTGAGTCTGCATATCCCCAAAACAAGGCGGAAGTGCGTCGTGTGGAGATGGTGGGCCCTCAGGTGGGAAAAGACCTTAGGGAAAAGGCCCTTTTAGCCATGTTTTCTGCCCTTCTCTTTATTGTGGTTTACATCTCAGGTCGGTTTGAACTCAAATGGATGGTGAGCATCATCATGGCTTCGTGCCTGTTTCTAGCCCTTTTCGTATTTACCAGATTTGGTGTGAGCATCCCGTTTCTGATTCTGATCGCAGTACTGGTCACCCTAACACTCAGTTTCTATTTGAAGCTGAGATTCGCTATGGGGGCTATTGTGGCCTTGATACACGATGTCGTTATTACTGTCGGGGTCTTCTCCCTTACTAACAAAGAATTTACACTTCCGATTATTGCAGCCCTTTTAACCATCATAGGCTATTCCCTGAATGACACGATCATTGTGTTTGACCGTATCCGAGAAAACTCCCGCAAATATCACCGGCAACCTTATGAACTGATCATAAACCGCAGCATCAACGAAACTCTGAGCCGCACCCTTCTCACATCCTTGACCACCCTGGCGGTGATCGTAGCTCTATTTATACTCGGAGGAGGCATCATCCACGATTTCGCCTTTGCCCTGATTATTGGCGTTATCGTAGGGACCTATTCGTCGGTTTACGTAGCAAGCCCTGTTCTGATTATCTGGCAGCAAGCCATGAAAAAACCCATAGGCAAAACTAGGACAAGACGGCGGTGACCAAAGAAGTGCCTAAAATTCGAAGTGCCTAAAATGCCTAAAGTTAAGTATGAAGACAACATTCCAAGACTTTAGCTCACTTTAGGCACTTTAGTTCACTTTAGCTCACTTTCATTTTTCATGACTAAGCAACTAATTCCTAAATCCGCAATCCCTGGCCCAGACCTGCTTTCCGGGCGAAACGGTTTGCAGCGCTGGTGTCGCGCCAGGGCGGGCCGCATTCCGCATTCCGCATTCCCATGCCTTTCTGTCGCCATGCTTCTTCTGGTCGGATTATCGGCCTGTGCTTCAGTCATAAAGCCCGAAGAAGACCCCCAGATCACGGTACTCCAACAGGAATTGAACAGGATTGAAAAATTGGATTCTGCCACCAGAAAAAAGGTAGAAGATATCCATAACCTTGTCTTAGCGCTCCAGGCCAAAGTCGATACCCTTCAAGAAAACCTTGACGAGTTGATTGGCCGACCCCTGCCCCAATTTCCGGTCACCGTGCTCCCCCCAAAGGCTCCAGACGCTCCAACACCCAGGGGAGACGTCGAGACTCCAGAGACCAAGGTCGAGGTTGGGCCAGTGCCCGTATTTACAAAGCTATCCCCTGAGCGTCAATATGAGAAGGCATATGAAGCCTATGCCAAACACCATTTTGATGAAGCTATGGCCCTGTTTAAGAAGTTCTTGCAGCGCTATCCCAAACATGATCTTGCTGACAACGCCCAGTACTGGATAGGAGAAGCCTATTATGACATGGAGGACTACCCCAATGCGATACTTGCCTTCAAGGAGGTTGTGACACTTTATGTAGAGCGAAGCAAGGCTCCTGATGCTCTGCTCAAAATTGGCTATTCTTATGTGGCCCTTGACGATCCAGCAAACGCTCGCATCTACTTTAAGAGAGTCATAAAGAACTACCCCTTTAGCCAAGCTGAAGCCAAGGCACGGGCCAAGCTCAAAGAACTCGAAAACCTTCCCTACTTCCCTTCCACTGAAAACCCTTGACACAGCCATCCGCTTATTCGTATAGGGGCCATGCTCCCAGAGTTTATTGGGTTCGTTGGGTTCGTTGAGTTCATTGGGTTAACACAACAAACTCAACAAACTCAACAAACTCAACAAACTCAACAAACTCAACAAACTCAATAAACCCAATAAACACAATAAACCCAATAAACACAACAAACACAATAAACACAACAAACACAAACATGGAACCACTGATCTACTGGCTCGGCTTAAAGACCGTTCCAGGCGTGGGTAACCGCCTGTTTCTGCACCTTATTCAGCACTTCGGGGGTCCCGAAAAGGTTTTCTCGGCCTCAAAACGAGAACTCTTGCACGTAGAAGGGGTTAATGATCGTCTGGCATCGGTCATTCAAGGCTACAAGATTCCCAAGGAGGTTCAAGAGGACCAGGCCCTTGCCAAGAAGAATGGAGTCAGGATCATCACCTTTTCAGATCCTAACTACCCTACCCTCCTGCGCCACATACACGATCCCCCTCCTGTGCTCTATGTGTGCGGCAGACTTAACCCGGACAGCCTGAACATTGCGATTGTGGGGTCGCGAAATGCCACATCTTACGGTCACACCGTAACCGAACGTCTGAGTGGTGGTCTGGCCCGACGCGGCTTTACCGTGGTGAGCGGAATGGCACGCGGCATTGATGCTGCTGCCCACATAGGGGCACTGGCTGCCGGGGGCAAAACAATCGCTGTGCTGGGATGCGGCCTGGGTACTGTATACCCGGCTGAAAACAAGAGCCTGTTTCACCGAATTGCCGAAAGCGGGGCAGTCATCTCAGAATTTCCGTTTCTGACCCCGCCCGAAGCTCACAACTTCCCGGTACGAAACCGGATCATCAGTGGTCTGGCGGTTGGCACGGTCATTGTAGAAGCCACCCACAGAAGTGGCAGTCTCATCACAGCGCGTCTTGCGGCCGAGCAGGGACGTGAGGTATTTGCCGTGCCAGGCAGTATTACCTCCTTTAAGAGTATGGGCACCCATGGGTTGATCAAGCAGGGTGCAAAGCTCGTGGAGCATGTGGATGATATCGTTCAGGAGTTAAACATCGCCCAGCCATTGCCGTCTATGGATACCAGGGAAAAGCCGACCATATCACTGACACCGGAAGAGAAAAAAATCATAGATGAACTGAGTCCTTATCCGGTGCATATTGACAAGTTGGTTCGACACCTGTCACTTTCAGCAGCACAGGTCTCAAGCCTCCTTTTACAGTTGGAGTTAAAGGGCCTGGTGACGCAAAGCCCTGGTAAGCTTTTTGCTAAGTGTGAACCCTAAGTTGGGTTTATTGAGTTCGTTGAGTTTGTTGGGTTTATTGGGTTAACCCGACAAACACAATAAACACAATAAACACTAAGAAAGGATACCCCTTTGAGCAAATCCCTTGTTGTTGTTGAGTCGCCCACTAAGATCAGAACCCTGAAAAAGTACCTTGGCCATGATTTTGATGTAGCCGCAACCGTAGGCCACATCAAGGATCTGCCGGTGAGGGAGCTCGGCGTTTCCATAGAACACGGATTCAGGCCCCAGTACACAACCGTCCAGGGCAAAGAGAAGGTGATTCGTGCCCTGAAAAAGGCAGCCGGCAACCTGAACGATATCTACCTGGCACCAGACCCGGACCGGGAAGGTGAGGCCATAGCATGGCACACGGCAGAGGTCCTCAAGAAAAAAGGGCGCAGGTTTCACCGTGTCCTATTTCATGAGCTGACGCAAAACGCCATACGTGCTGCAATGGCCTCCCCTCAGCAGTTAGACAAGCACAGATTTGAGTCGCAGCAGGCGAGGAGGATCCTGGATCGACTGGTGGGATATCAGATTTCCCCTATCCTGTGGCAAAAGGTTCTACGGGGCTTAAGCGCGGGCCGTGTTCAGTCGGTAGCAGTTTGCATGATCTGTGTACGTGAAAAGGAAATCCATGCCTTTCAACCCGAAGAGTATTGGAGCATCACCGGACAGCTTGAAGGCGAGTCCCCCCCGCCTTTTCTTGCCAAGCTCATCAAGAAGCATAACAAGAAGCTTCGCATTCCGGACGAAAAAGCATCTCAGGCCATCCTCAAAGATCTTGCAAAGGCCTGTTTCAAGGTGGAAAAGGTCATCCAGAAGACCCAGAAGAGAAATCCTCTCCCCCCTTTTACTACCAGCAAACTCCAGCAGGAGGCGATTCGAAGTCTGGGATTTTCTGCCAGAAAGACCATGACGGTCGCCCAGCAGCTTTACGAGGGCCTCGAACTCCGTTCCCGAGAGCCAGTAGGTCTCATTACTTATATGCGAACCGACTCTACCCGTATCGCCCAGGAAGCAATTGATGAAGCCCGACAGCTGATCGAGAAACAATTCGGCCAAGCATACCTGCCAGACAAACCCCGCGTGTTCAAGAACAAAAAAAAGGTGCAAGACGCCCATGAGGCGATACGCCCCACCTCGGTGTTTCGCAAGCCAAAAGATGTCGCCCAGTTCCTTTCCAGGGACCAGTTGGCCCTCTACGAATTGATCTGGCAGCGTTTTGTGGCCTGCCAGATGAAATCGGCCCTTTTTGATCGGACTTCGGTGACTATTTCGGCAGGGCCATACATTTTTCAGGCCTCCGGTTCGGTGGTGCGTTTCCCCGGCTTTATGGCCCTGTATACCTCGTCAAATGGGAGCCAGAGTCCATCAGAGAATAAAGAGACCCTGCCACCTCTGTCTGACGGGATGGTCTTGAAATGCCATCGACTCGAACCAAAGCAGCATTTTACTCAACCGCCCCCGCGGTTTTCCGAAGCATCCCTTGTCAAAGAGCTTGAAGAAAACGGTATCGGAAGACCAAGCACCTATGCAACGATCCTGACCACCATCAGGCAAAAGGGATACGTAGACTTGGTCAAGGGTTTTTTCAGGCCAAGCGAACTCGGTTTTATCGTTAATGATCTCTTGATGGAGAGTTTCCCGGACATCTTAAATGTCGATTTTACCGCGCGCATGGAGGACAATCTGGATAAAATCGAGGAAGGCGAGATCGATGCGATTGCTGTGCTGGAAGGTTTTTATGACTCATTCAAGAAGGACCTGGAGCGGGCAGCAAAGGAAATGCGCAGTGTCAAAGGCAATGGTTTGGCCGTTGATCTAGACTGCCCGGCATGTGGTCAACCACTCAGGATCAAAGTTGGAAAGAATGGACCATTCCTCGCCTGTTCAGGCTACCCGAATTGCAAGTTTACAGGCAATTACACCCGCAATGAAAAGGGGCAGATTGAGATCGAACAACCAGCGGCAGAACAGCCTACGAATGAAATATGCGAAAAATGCGGAAACCCAATGGTACAGAAACAGGGGCGTTTTGGCCCGTTCCTGGCGTGCTCGGCTTACCCGGCCTGCAAGAACACCCGCTCCCTGAACGCAAAAGCCACGTCGAAACCCGAACCTACTGGTGTCAAGTGCCCTGAGACAGAATGCGATGGCGAGCTTGTTGCGAGAAGATCAAAGCGAGGTAAGCTTTTTTATGGTTGCACCCGTTATCCGAGTTGCACCTTTGCCATATGGGACAAACCTGTACCCGTGATGTGTCCCAAATGTGGTGCCCCTTTTCTGGTGGAACGATCTACCAAGAAGGAGGGGCCGCATCTCAGGTGTCTCAATAAGGAGTGTGGCCACAAAAAGCCGCTTAAAGATAGAACATAGTTCGCTTCGCTCACAATTGGTTTAACTACTCGACTAAAGTTAAACAGCAAATGTCTTTCTACGATCCACACCGCTTCTCTGTTCCTGACCACTTCTCCGGCCCAAGCCGCTTCTCCGTTCCACGCTGGTTCGTCTTTCTGGTATGTACCTACTATAGGAAAACTCCCTTCGATCAATCCCTGAACGTCTTCCCCCGTTGTCCAGTGCTCTAGGCTCCATATTGATCCCTCCCAGATGTGCTTTTGCTAAATAATGATCCATTTCGTGACTTTCACATATGCCTTGGCTGTCTTTGTTCCGTTACACGTCAGCTCGAATCAGACCTATTTGCTTAGATCATGACATGAAAACATCGTGCCAAGTTAAGGGGTTCGCGCATTTTCTCTTATATTCTAGATAGTTACATAAAATCGCACAAGGAACAATATACAAAAATTTGGGTAATAAAAGTCGCACATTGAGAAAAGAAATGCCACTTTTTTGGAAAAAAATACCACCTAAAGAAAAAAACCTGTCTTAGAAATAGGTTGACGAGGGGCATCTATGTGGTATAATTTTATATAGTTTGTCCAAACTTTAGTCCGTAAACGAAAGTGAGCTAAAGTGAACTAAAGCCCGCCCTGCCCGCCCTGGCGCGACAGAAGTTGGACCATGCCCAGGGGAGAAAAACCCGGTCTGGGCCAGGGTTGAAAGTGCCTAAAGTTAAGGTATCTTATCTGTTCTAAATTGTTCTTGCCGAAGGCAAGTTCCACAACCCTGGCCCAGACCTGGTTGAGGAGCGTGATAGCCTCTCGCGAGCGTGTCGCGCCAGGGCGGCCTTTAGATCACTTTAGACACTCTAGACACTTCTTTGGTGCGCTTACCTTCAACAACGCAGGGGACCCATGGAGCAAGGTAGAGAGACGCCACGAAAAATTTTGGTTGTGGATAACGACGAGAAATTGCTGTCGATTATCCTTGAGTACCTGCAACTTTGTCATTATCAGGTCACAACGGCAGCCACAGGCCTTGATGCCCTCCAACTTTTGCGCTCAGAAAACTACCATGTCCTTCTGACAGATATCGTCATGCCTGACATCAGCGGCCTTGGCCTCATAGAAATTAGCCGGAAGGAGTTCCCTGGGTTACCTGTTATTGCCATGACGGGTTATGGCAAACAGGTAAGAGATCTTACCACCGAAAGGTCTCCTGATTATTATTTGGAAAAACCTTTTAATTTGGCTGAGCTGTCAAAAGTTATAGAGTCCGTTTTGCAGATAAAATAGCTTCGCGATTTTATATAACGCGGCTGCGCCGCTCAAAAAAAGGAAATTCCGTAACTACTCAGGTTCAAAGTTCCAATTCAGCTGTTCAGCCGTCGCAGCCAGTGCTTTGGCGAAGTCGGCTCGTAGCTATAGGCTACTATGGCGAAGTCGGCGGTTCAAGGTTAGAGAGCGATGAAGAAAGCAGCCAACCGTGAACCGTGAACCTGACAACCTGAGTAGTTACCAAATAAATTCATTTTAAATTTTAGGCACTTTAGATCACTTTAGGCACTTTAGCTCACTTGCACCTTGACTGATATTGATATGGATGTATGTGATCGAATTATTGTTGGAAACAGCCCTCCTATCCTGCGAGTTAAGGAACTGATCCGTCAGGTTGCCAATAGCGATTTGAACGTCGTCCTGTGCGGTGAAAGTGGTGTTGGCAAGGAACTGGTAGCCAAGGCGCTCCACCTTTCCTCTAATCGCAAGGACAAGCCTTTTGTCAAAGTCAACTGTGCCGCCATTCCCAATGAGCTTCTTGAAAGTGAGCTGTTTGGCTATGAAAGGGGGGCTTTTACCGGCGCGGACCAGACAAAGCTCGGTAAGTTCGAGCTGGCCCACAACGGTACTATTCTGTTGGACGAAATTGGTGATATGCCCCTTGTACTGCAATCGAAAATGCTTCAGGTCTTGCAGGATCTTCAGTTTTCGCGCCTGGGCGCAAAAAGCGATGTGAAGGTCAACTGCTGGGTCCTGGCTGCCACCAACCACGACCTTGAACAGGACGTCAGAGACCGCCTGTTTCGAGAAGACCTTTACTACCGGCTGAACATTATCAGCATATTCATCCCTCCTCTCAGGGAAAGGCCAGAAGACATCGACCTGTTCATTGATTACTTTGCCGGGCAGTTTGCCCAAAAGATCGAAACTCCGGTCTTTGAATTCAGCGTGGATGTGCGGAATTTCTTTCGCCAGTATTCCTGGCCCGGCAACGTCCGAGAGCTGAAGAACCTGGTGGAACGCTTAATGCTGTTAGGAGATTGGCAAACTGTAGAGGAAGAGCTGCTGGCCAGGGAAACAAGACGGATCAATGGTCATGAACTGACTACCCACCCTTTGCCCCCCACGCCTGACAATCTCAATAGCGAGAAGCGGGCGAAAAAGAAATTCCCCTGCTTGAAAGAGGTCAAGAAGAAAGCCGTCCTCAAAGCCGAAGGTAAGCTGATCAGCGAAGTTCTCAGAGAAACAGGCTGGAATCGAAAGCGGGCAGCCGAAATTCTGCAAATCAGCTATAAAGCGCTCCTTTATAAGATCAAGGAGCTTAACCTCCGTCGCAAGGATTAAAACGTCATGGAGTGACGGAGTACTGGAGTATTGGAGTACTGGATATTAGCCGTATCAGGCGCAAGGCAAAACGTTTTTCCCTCTCCAAGCTGTAGGCTCTACGAGCCGGAAGCCGTTCACCTTGAGCCCTTGGCTTTACGCCGGGTGTTTCTAACCCATCACTCCAGTACTCCATCACTCCAATACTCCAATTGGGCCGAAGCCCCTCGGTTTATCTGATTTGTGACCAAAAGTGGTACTTGATTTCCCATCAATGGGAAATTTATTTCCCAAAACAGGGAATTGTTTTACCCTTTTTTGGAGAATTTTTATCTCAGATAAATCAATACTTCTCCATCCTGTTGCCCATTTTGCTTCCTGGATCTGCTTGCTTCCCGTCAACGACCCTCTTCGTCCCTTGATGGGGCAGCGTGCAAGGCACCACCCCTTCACTTGGCATCAAATTTGCTGAGAGAAAGGAGCTAACTCTCACAATAAAATCATGGAGTGATTTTATTACTTGTGAAAGAATTTGGGAATCCAGATTACAAAGAACTGAACAATATCATTGTTGGGCAGGCCCCGACCATGATGCAGATTAAGAGGAATATTGTTCGCCTGAGCAAATCCGATGTAACCATTCTTATCAGCGGTGAAAGCGGCACAGGCAAAGAACTGGTGGCGCGCGCCATCCACAAGCTTTCGCCCCGGGCCGACAAACCCTTCATCAAGATCAACAGTGCGGCTCTGCCGACCAACCTCCTTGAGAGTGAACTGTTCGGTTTTGAAAAAGGGGCCTTCACAGGTGCTTTTCAAAAAAAGCCCGGAAAGTTCGAACTTGCTCACTCAGGCACTATCCTTTTAGACGAGATCAGCGAAATTCCCCTGCCCATGCAGGCCAAACTCCTTCAAGTTCTGCAGGACAACGAATTTTCGTCATTGGGCAGTATTACGGACACAAAAATCGATACCCGGGTCCTTGCAGCCACCAACGCCAATCTGGGTGAAATGGTTTGTGAGGGCCGGTTCAGGCAGGACCTCTATTACCGCCTCAACGTGGTGTCCATTCACATGCCGCCTCTCAGAGCGCGCAAGGAAGACATTGGTCTCCTGTGCCAGCACTTTCTGAAAATATACGCAGCCCGCCACGGCAGAGACCACACACTTATAAATGAACGGACCAGAGAGCAGTTCTACCAATATTCCTGGCCCGGAAACGTGCGTGAGCTACAGAACTTCATTCAGGGCATCACCGTACTCGGGGATAGAGAGGCCTTCTATGAAAACATGGGCAATAACGGTCCTGTAAGCGTTTTTATGAATGGTCAGAGGGTAGCGCGGCCCGGTAGCGCCGTTGCCTCCGGGTCTGTAACCAGACGCTCGCTTAAAAAAGTGTGCAAAGAAGCAACCCGTAAGGCCGAGACTGAGGCCATTGTGGACGCCCTCTTTCATACCCGCTGGAATCGCAGAAAAGCAGCGGCTCTGCTGAAAGTTAGCTACAAGGCCGTGCTCAACAAGATCAAAGAATACGGCATTGAGGCCAAGTACGGGGAATTACTGAAGAAAGGATAA
>DAOVOU010000219.1 GCA_030629475.1 Desulfobacterales bacterium
ACGAGAGGCGATCCTCGCGTATCGCATAGACAAGGCATTTACCAAAGACGAGATTCTGTTCCTTTATCTCAACCAGATATACCTGGGACACGGTGCTTACGGTCTTGAGGCCGCCGCTGAAAACTATTTTGGAAAATCAGCGGTCGATCTTAATTTGGCCGAATGCGCCATGTTGGCCGGGTTGCCACAGGCCCCCAGTCGCTATTCTCCGTTTCTGCATCCCAAAAAGGCCAAGCAGCGCCAGATCTATGTCTTAAATCGGATGATCAATGAAGGATATATTACAAATGTCCAGGCAACCGAGGCCATCAACACGTCGCTTGACATCAAGCCCAGACGCAACTGGTACATTGAGGAGGTCCCTTACTACACTGAATACGTGCGCAAATATGTGGAGGAAAAATACGGCAGGGACGTCCTCTACAAGGAGGGCCTCACAATACACACGGCTGTCAACATCGAGATGCAAAAAGCAGGACAGGCCATCTTAAACCGCGGGCTGCAAGCGCTGGATAAAAGGCAGGGATATCGGGGTCCGCTCAAACACTTGGAACCTGAGCAGTTTGAGGCATTTTCTCAAGAGATTCAAAAAACCCTTGAGAAACACCCGCTGGAACAGGAGAGCATCATCCAGGGGGTAGTGATTGCAGTGAATGATAGTGAGCAAAAGGCCACGGTTCGCATCGGAAGCGAACAAGGAGACCTTCGTCTTGAGAACATGAGGTGGGCAAGGAAACCTGACCCGGAGGTTGCCCGCCACGACGCCAGGGTGGAGAAGGTCAGTGATGTTCTAAGAGTAGGCGATGTAATCCTGGTAAGCGTAAAGGGTCAGCAGGAAGACGCCGGGCAGTGGGATTTGTCTCTGAAACAGAGGCCTGCTGTGGAGGGGGCACTCCTTTGCATGGAGGCTGAAACTGGCTACGTAAAGGCTATGATCGGCGGTCGAGACTTCAAGGTGAGCCAGTTTAATCGCGCCATACAATCGAGGCGTCAGCCCGGTTCGGCCTTCAAACCAATTATTTACGCCGCGGCCCTCGATAAGGGCTATACGCCTGCAACCATCGTCATAGATGCCCCAATCGTGTTTGAGGATACGGAAAAGGAGTTCACCTGGAAACCCAGGAACTACGAAGAGAAGTTTCACGGTCCCACTCTTTTCCGGACTGCTCTGGCCCTGTCCCGAAACGTAGTCACTATCAAGATTCTCAGGGATATCAGCGTAGATTATGTTATCGAGTATGCCAGAGGACTGGGGATCCAATCCAAGCTTACTCGGGACCTTTCCCTGGCACTTGGCTCATCAGGGATCTCACTCCTTGAGCTGGTGCGCGCTTATGCCATTTTTGACAACCAGGGATATCGGGTGAAGCCATGCTTTATAACAAAGATACTCGATCGGGATGGGAATCTTTTGGAGGAGAATCAGCCTGAAAGCGAAAAAGTTATTGAAAAGAGCACGGCGTATATCATTACCAATCTCCTCCAGGGGGTAGTTCAGCACGGAACCGGCTGGCGGGTCAAGGCCCTTAATCGGCCTGTAGCAGGCAAGACCGGTACAACCAACGACCTGCACGATGCCTGGTTCATAGGGTATACCCCACGCTACGTCACAGGGGTCTGGACAGGCTTTGATGAAGAGAAACCAATCGGCTTTGACGAAACGGGTTCCAGGGCTGCCGGTCCCATTTGGCTCGAGTTTATGCAGACAATCCTCAAGGACAAGCCTGTACAGGTCTTCCAGGTGCCGGATGGTGTGGTTTTTGCCAAGATAGATGCAGAGACAGGACTCCTGGCAGTTCCCGAATCAAAGCAGACCGTCTTTGAATGTTTCAAGGAAGGAACGGTCCCTACCGAATACACGAAAAAGCCTGGTTCTATCACTGAGCCGGGTCAATTCTTCAAATCAGATATGTAAGAGGCCTGCGGCCTACTGTTAGCTTGTAGCCAGTAGCTATTAGCTGAATCGAAAAAAACCGATCGAAAAAGAGGCATCCTTCATTTGCCAGTTTACGCTTTTTTGTCATTTCGAGCGAAGCGAGAAATCTTTAAGCGTTTGGTTTATAAGATTTGTAACCGTTCACAGGGGCTGCCATGCCCTGTGTCATTGCGAGCGGAGCGAAGCAATCTCATGGTTCACGCCTCGGAGATTGCTTCGTCGCTACGCTCCTCGCAATGACAAGAAGAAACATCCGTGAACGGTTACTAAGATTTCTCGTCGTTTCACTCCTCGAAATGACAATGAAAAGTGTCAACTAGTTTTTGTCTGTAATGAAGGATGTCGAAAAAAACAAGGCTTTCAGCTTTCTACGGAATTCTCACTCTTCGGTTTTCCACCTCCTCCAGTAAGTCCTTGGACGTGTAAAGGACCACGAACTTCTCTTCCAGTTCTTTGACCAGGTCCCTGAGCTTCTCTTCCGGCAAGGGGCTGGTGCGTACGTAGACATTCTGGCGTCCCTCTTCAGCGGTTTCGTGTGTGGATAGAATGCTTACAATGCGCCCCCCATAGGAGCGGATCACGTCAGCAGCTTCTTTGATCGAACCCGGGCGGTCCTCCAGGCTGAAAGCAAATTGAATGCCACCGGTATAGACTCCGGCAATATTGATCAGGACCTTAAAAATGTCGGTTTGTGTAACAATGCCGATCAGGGCACCCTTGTTGTTGATGACCGGAAGCGATGAAATCTTATTCTCAAGCATCAGAATGGCAGCAAATTCCACGGTCTCATCGGGCCTGACATACGCCAGGTTTGTAATCATCAGGTCCTTGATCTTGATGGAAGAAATGAGATAATTCAACTCATACACATCCAGGGTGGTTGCCTTGGATGGTGCGGCGTCTTTCAGATCCCTGTCACTGACAATACCCACCAGGTCGCCTCTCTTGTTGACTATGGGCAAGCAGCGGATCTTTTTTTCCTTCATGACGATCGATGCCTTCATCATGGAGGCGTCCTCATCTATGGTAACGACGTCAGTTGTCATCCACCCTTTTACTAACATAGAATTTTCCTCCCCATTGTGTTTTTTGTGTTTACACTGTTTTTTGTGTTTATTGTGTTTGTCGTGTTACAAGTCAAACAACCGTTCACGGGTTCAGAGGTTCAACACACCACCCACACTGCCATATCCCTTGCCTGCTGGACGATCTTGTTGGAGACACTTCCAAACAGGAAACGCTCTGTACGTGAGATCCCACGACGACCGATCATGATGGACCCGTATCCACCCTCCCTGGCCTCCTTCAGGATGGTTCGGGCCACACCGGGCGCTTTTGTTTCAAGACGGGTCTTGATGGCAAAGCCAGGGACATCAGTTTCCATCAAATAGGTCTTGGCCTGAGAAAGCATGTCTTCGGCATCATCGACCACCCTTTCCTCAATGGTGGACTCAAGCTCTGCCAGTCCTGTCCACATCAAGGGCATCTCCCTTACGATCAGCGGGGCAACGACATGTAAGATGGTCACCTCCATGGGACCCGTCTCAGCAAGGAGCCATGCGACCTGGTCCAGGACACGTTTAGAATTCGGAGAGCTGTCAATCGGGACCAGAAGCTTCCGTGAGTCAATCTTGCCATGTACCACACAAAGAGGCAGCCCCCTGGTGTGCTGGAGCACCTTGTGTGTGATGCTTCCCATAAAAAATTCCTCTACAGCGGTCATACCGTGCCGTCCCAGCACGATCCCGTCATAGGTGCCTCCCTGTTCAAGCCCAAGAATATCCCGGGCTACACCAGCAGAACGCTCCTTGACGAGGGGGCGGATGTTGTCCTTGGGAATACCCGCCGCGGCCAAAATCCCCGTGGCCTCCTCCAGCAGGAAGGTTGCTCTGTGGCGATCTTCCTCTTGAAGTCGCCCCGCGAAGTCCTGAATCTGTAACAGCTCGGCCATGCTTTCCCCTGGTTCCAAAAAAAGGGGTGGGATGTCAGGGAGGATATGGAGCAGGTCTATCATGACCCGCGCACCTCTCCCCAAAATGAATCCAAGGTATTTGACCGCCCCCATGCTTGCAGGTGAACCATCTATCCCAACCAAAATGTGTTTGTCCATGTTCGTTATCCGTTATTTGATTGAAGATTGAAGATTGAAGATTGTCGATTGTCGATTGTTCCCCGGGAGGCGAATTGATTAAGTGATTTGCTCTATTGTAAGCGTTCACGGGTTCAGAGTTCACCCTGTTAAATTTCCCGAAGGGAACCCTATTTAACGGGGTGAACCGTCTTTTGATTGTCGATTTACGATTGTCGATTGTTTTTTCCGTGGCCCAGACCTAATTTTCAAGGGCTACAGCTTATTTCGCTGATGTCGCGCCAGGGCGGGCATTGTTCAATCTTCATTGTTCAATCTTCAATCTTCAATCTTCAATCTTCAATCTTCAATCGTCAATCGTCAATCACTCGCCCTGCCATCATCTCCCTGGCGTGATCCAACGTCTTCCTGGTAATCTTCACCCCTCCCAGCATGCGAGCCATCTCTTTTACACGGGCCTCTCCGTGCAAGGCCGTAATCGTGGTACTGGTACGGCCTCTATGAATCTTTTTGGCAATCCTGAAATGATGCTCACCGGACTGAGCGATTTGGGGAAGGTGTGTGATGCAGATCACCTGATGAAAGCGTGCCAGGGTCTGAAGCTTCTGGCCCACGACTTCGGCTACACCACCGCCGATGCCTGCATCTACCTCATCGAAGATTAGGGTCTCCAC
>DAOVOU010000321.1 GCA_030629475.1 Desulfobacterales bacterium
CAAGAATACGACCTCGCGTTGAAAATTAGGCGCTATGACCCTGATACCCGACGATCATGGGTCCAGGGTTACCGAGTCAAAGCGGGTCGAATCCTGCGCTTTGTGGACGTGTTTCGAAAGATCAATGACGAGCAGGATCCCACCCTGGCATGGAGTTCTTCGTGCGAGCACGGGCAGTGCGGCACATGTGGCATGAAAGTCAATGGCAAGCCCCTTTTAACGTGTGAACTCCTGGTAGAAAATGCCGTAAAGCTCTTCAGGACACAGACCTTTACTGTTGAGCCTTTGACAATAGCCCCGGTGATTCGCGATCTCGTCATAGACATGGAAAAGGCCTACGAGCGAGTCCATCTTGTGAAACCCTACATTATTCAACCTGCCCCCCCACACCCCGAGGGCGATGAATACCGGATTTCGCCGCGGGTGCTGGAGACCTATGTTGAGGCAACCCGTTGCATCAATTGCTTTTGCTGTGCGACTGCATGCGTTACCCAAAAAAACTACCTCGGGCCGAATGCTATGCTTGCCAATATTGTCCGTCTCATGGACCCGCGGGAAACGGCCAAACAGGAAAGGATGGATATTATATACAGCGAGCAGGGAACTCCCCGGTGCCGTACAGCTCAGGCATGCAGCTTCGTCTGCCCGAAGGAGATCGACATTGCCCATTTTATCGCTTTGGCCAAGGAAGGAAACTTGTAACTGTTCACCGCAGAGACGCGGAGGACGCAGAGATGAAAGTTTTTTCTCTTGCCGGTGAGAGGCCGGCAAGAGAAAAGCTTCGCAGCCCTTGCTGCAAAATTTTAATATGTGAGTTATGCGGGATGTGCCCGGATAACGTTATTCCGGACAGGCACCACACATAAAATCCCGCAGGGATTTTATAACTTGAGCTACAGACTTTGCAGTTTTGACATAAGCTCGGCCGTTACCTCTTGCACACTCGGCGCTCCATCGAGGGTCATATATTTGACCTTGCCCTCTTTTTCAGCCAGGCCTTTGAAGTAGTAAGAAGAGGCCAGTGTGCCTGTATCCGTATCGTAATAAATGCTGTGGCGCTTGTCGATGGCGGCCTCGTCCTGATCGTCGGCACGTTCTATGAGGTCTCCACCGCAAACCCGGCACTTGTCCCCATCCGGTTTTATCGCGTCGATAAAGATGTTATTCGGGTGGTTGTTGTCATTCACGCAAAGCCGGCGGCCCATGATACGGTTCTTGGCGATTTGTTTATCCAATATGACCTCGATCACCACGTTCAGGTCAAGACCTGCGGCCTTGAGGGCCTCATCGAGTTTTATGGCCTGATTCTTGTTTCTGGGGAATCCATCCAGGAGCCATCCCTTTTTGCAATCGTCTTGTTTTAAGCGGTCCAAAATCATGGGAATGGTGATCTCGTCGGGCACCAGGTCTCCACGGTCAATGTATTCCTTGGCCTTGGCGCCCAGCTCGGTCCCTTTGGAGATGTTTTCCCGGAAGATCGCGCCTGATTCAATATGGGGAAGATTGTATTTTTCCTTGACAATTGCCCCCTGTGTCCCCTTGCCACTGCCGTTTGGTCCAAAAAATAGAATGTTCATACACTTCTCCTTTCTTACCTGATTTCCAGCAAAAACCCGAATACAGAGCTTTCCCTATAAGAACCCGTGGATTTTGTCAAGGGGTTTGAATGAGAAAGCACCGGGCCAAGCTGATATTGACAGGTATGGTCCAGCCTGTTAAATGAAAAGGCAAGGCCCCCGTCAAAGCAACGTTGCACGCAAGCATGAAAATCCCCCTACCCCCCTACCCCCCTTCCCGCCTGCCAACGCCACGTAGGGCATGCAGCCTACATGCTAGCTGTACCTGGCAATGGCGGGCAGGTAATAAAGGGGGAGTCTGAAGTACCCCCTTTGGAAAAGGGGGAGTCTGAAGTACCCCCTTTGGAAAAGGGGGGATAGGGGGGATTTAACGAATTTAACCGTTCAGGAAAGCTTCTGCCGTGAAAGTATTAAAGAACCTCCTTGAATCGAGGCCTGTAAAGGCCTCTGCCGCCTGCAGGATCGATTGCGGCGGAACCCTTGATATCAAGACGTTCTATTATCCCCTGCATCACCTTTCCCCGTGCACCTTCAACATTGCCCTGGATATGAAAACCCGGGTAAGGCTTTTACCATACAGATCCGGTCAGATAAAGGTATCTTCAAGAGGCTTTCGCACTGAAGTTCACCCGGCTGACAATGCCCCGTTCAGTGGCCTCCTGGGTTTAATCTTTGCCATTGCGACCTATTTCAGGGTAAATGGCGTGCATATCGAGATAGTATCCGAGTCGCCCCCAAGAAGCGCCCTCGGAGGTTCTTCCACGGCCGCTGTGGCCTTGATAGGAGCCCTGTCAAAGGCATTATCAGGGGATGGCACTCCCCGGATGAGCACAAAGCAAATCGTGCTCTTAGCCCACGCCATCGAGGAGGCAGTCGCTGGTATTTCTTGCGGGCTCCAGGACCAGTTAGCCGCAGCCTATGGAGGTGTCCATGCCTGGTATTGGCCCGGCGAGCCGGCAGATTCCCCTTTCAGGAGGACAGAGGTCCTGGCAAAAGAGGACTATGCCACACTGGAGACCCACCTTCTGCTTGCATACTGCGGCGTGCCCCACGAGTCGCAGGATATCAATAGCAAATGGATCGATCAGTTCGTAAGGGGTAAGGCAAGGCATCTTTGGTCCGAAATTGTTTCCTGCACAAACGAATTTGTTCAGGCCATGACCGTGAAGGATTGGGGTGCTGCTGTGCGCGCCATGAACAAGGAGGTCGAGATAAGAAGAAAAATGACGCCCGAGGTCTTTGATGAAATGGGCGTGGCACTCTTCGACAAAGCCCTGGCCTATGATTGTGGGGCGAGATTTACGGGCTCTGGTGGTGGTGGTTGCATGTGGGCTCTGGGTGGCGCAGAGGATATTGGGAAGTTGAGGCCGGCGTGGACTGATATATTGTCCCAGAGGGAGGACGCGAAACTGCTCGATGCAGCAGTTGATCCAAAGGGGCTGGAAGTCGCCTGATATTGAGTTAGAGAAAGAGATTTTGGGAGTCATAGATTCTTGGAGAATTCTTGGCGTTGTACTTCATGGCCGTCAGATACTGGATGCTCGATACTGGATAACAAACTGATTTCTAACATTTTATCCAGAATCCAGTATCCAGTATCAATAAGTTGACGCCCAAAAAGCCCCCTTGGAAAGCAGAAGATTGGTGAACCCAAAAACATTGTCTTGAAATCTATATCAGGAGGACAGACCCATGTTCGGACTAGGCATACCGGAACTGCTCATCATTGCCCTGCTCATCCTGCTCTTTTTTGGGGCCAAACGTCTTCCGGGCATAGGAACAGGACTCGGCAAGACGGTCAAGGAGATCAAGAACATCAAAA
>DAOVOU010000044.1 GCA_030629475.1 Desulfobacterales bacterium
AGAGAGCTGGGAATCACCATGTCATCTCTTGCCCACAAAACTAAAAATTTCAGTTCCGGCTGTCAGCAAATCAGCAATTCGAGGCGAGAAGCTGGCAAAGGATAGAAAATATTCGCTGGTTGGGTAAACTTAAGTTAAAAAGTTAACTACGTCCCCATGGTTACTACGGGCATGAAAGGGTAAGGGCAAAACGATGAAAACAGACGAAATGTTCGGCGAATTGAGAAGATTTCACCGAGAACATATGCATATGATCTGGGAGGTAGCCAAAACAGGGGACTTGGATGTGCTGGAGGCAAAGGAACCCATTGAGACGTATCAGTTCTACAATTCTATGAGGAAGCAAAAGGTTTCTCACCATGACACAGTACATCTCGTAGATGCAATACTTGCGCCATTGGTTTTGAATACCTTGCAGCAAAGAAGAGCCTTTGACCTGGAGAAGTACAAGTCGCTGTTGAAAAAGTGCAAAGGTAAGAAGCCAGAGAAAATAATGGAGTGGCTGGACAGGGACCCTGAGTGGTAGATTTGGAGGAAAGAGAAAAGGGAAAAGAATTCTCGAAGAAGGTGATTATGGACTTTAAAAGTTCAAGGCCTCCTAAACCCCGGGGCGGCAAGTTAAGCAAGGATGAGATGGATCGGATTGTGGCACAAGCTCGTAAGGCCCGGGAGGATCGCCTGAAAGGTTACCGCGAGCAGTCCTTGAGAATCCATCCCTGGGTATGTGCCCGCTGTGGCCGGGATTTTACCCATAAGAATCTGCGCATGCTTACCGTCCACCACAAAGACCACAACCACGACAACAATCCTCCGGACGGGAGTAACTGGGAGAACCTATGCATCTATTGCCATGATAATGAACACAGACGATATCTGGATCATATGGAAGGTGAAAGTGATAAAATCATTGACGAACAAACTGATCCCCTTACACACAATCCCTTTGCTGGACTTGCGGACATGCTGAGGGATAGGAATAAATAACCGAATAGGAGGTATACAAAGAAAGGATAACGGGGACGTCCGGGACATTAGTGAAGTTTGAGTGAAGTTTGAGTGAAGTTTGGGGACACCCCTTAGTTTTACAGTTTGTAAGTAATCCTTTTATAAGTAAATCTGGTTACGCATTGATTAACTTATTGGATTTCTACAACAAGAAATATGGAAAACTAGGTTCTAATCTCGTTCATATTCACAAGAGTTTAGTGTTTTTTGATGATGCTGAACCTGATGAAATGCCAAGGATGTTAAAGTCGGTCCCGCCCGAGAAACGGCGGACAGGCCTGTCCAAAAAGACAGCGGGCAAGAGGTCCCGCCCGAGGTCCTAAAATGGCCCCAACGTTGTTGCTCGGGCTCTCTCTCCGAAAATAAAGAGAAGCGTTAAATATGCTTGATACTTATTGGGCAATATCGTAAAGTCTACTTTACGAAAAATGTCGACCGGAACAGCCGCCTGCTGGGCATTGTCGGGGCCAGGGGGACCGGGAAGACAACTTTGCTCCTTCAGCACCTAGCTGAGCAAGACAAGCGCCACGAGCGACACCTCTATGTCTCTGCCGACCATATCCGGGTACAAGCGACCGGCCTTTATGAAATCGCCTCTTACTTCTTCCGCCTTGGCGGAGAAACCATTATGAAAGTCAGGTTAAGGGTGCTGATAATGCTTTTGTGGTGAGGGATGAAATTGAAGTCGGATTCGGCAACGTAATTCCCTTGTGGCTCTTCGGATTCCTGTATTGAGATAAGAGAGCTTTGTCTTTGACTGCTTTAGGATGTAAGCGGGATGTAAGCGTCCATTCTCAAATATGCATATCGTGAATCTGAGGATCGTGTCGCCCAGCTAAAAAGCCCCCGCGGAGCCAAAACAGAGCAGGTCGAGGCAGCAGTTTTCGTGGAATGTCTGGACCGGGGGCCGGGGGACTTGACTATTTTCCCACTCGACAACTTGACTACTCGACTAAAGTCGCTGGAATTTCAATAGGTTGTAGAAATTCCGAGACGTCTAGTTATTGGAGGTGGCCATGTCTTACACACCCAGGATTCTCATTGTTGATGACGAACCCCGTATGTGTGACAGCCTGAAGGTCTTGTTAAGTGGCCAGGGCTATGAAATACACACAGGTAATAGTGTCAAAGAGGCTATAGAGTATCTATCTCGGAATAGCTTTGACTTAGTCCTTCTGGACATAGTTATGCCGGAGATGGATGGACACCGGGTCATGGATTACATAAATAGTCAGGACATAGAGACCTTAGTCATTGTCATGACCGGGCACGCTTCCATAGAATCAGCCATAGAGGCCCTGAGGGGTGGGGCCTACGATTACCTCAGAAAGCCGTTTGAGCATGAGGAATTGTTAAAGACGGTGGGAAACGCCCTTATGCAAAAAAGATTGAAAAACAAACGCGAGCAGGCCGAGGAAGCGCTGCGGGAGAGCGAGGAGAAATATCGTGCGGTTCTGGAGGCATCTCCAGATCCTATTGTTGTCTATGACATGGAGGGTACGGTTATCTATTTAAGCCCGGCATTCACCCAGGTTTTCGGATGGACCCCGGAGGAGCTTTTGGGCAATAAAATAGACTATGTCCCGAAGGAGAACCGGCCTGAGACTCAAATGATGATTGATAAGGTGATGGCGGGAGAGAGCTTCTCCGCCATTGAGAGCCGTCGATACACCAAACAAAGAGAGATTCTTGATGTCAGTATAAGCGTTGCCACTTACCTGGATCGTGACGGTATTCCGGTAGGCAGCGTCCACACCTTGCGAGACATTACCGAACGAAAGCGCCTTGAAGCCCAACTCCGGCAGGCGGGGAAGATGGAGTCCATCGGCACCCTGGCTGGAGGTATTGCCCATGACTTTAACAACCTGCTCATGGGCATCCAGGGTAATGTCTCCTTGATGCTTATGGATATGGATTCCACACACCCGTATCATGACCGGTTAAAGAACATTGAAAACCAGGTTCAAAGCGGAGCCAGACTAACCTCACACCTCCTTGGATATGCCAGGAAGGGCAGATACGAGGTCAAGCCCGTTGACCTGAACCAATTGGTAGAAGAGACCTCTGACGCGTTTGGCAGAACCAGAAAGGAGATTACGATTCATCGAGAGCTTGCCGAAGACTTGTTTGCAATAGAGGCAGACCAGACACAGATAGAACAGGTGCTTTTGAATCTGTTTGTAAATGCCGCAGATGCCATGTCTGGCGGTGGGGATCTTATCTTGAAAACCATGAATACGACCCACAAGGAGATAAAGGGCAAGCTCTATGTTCCAAAACCCGGGAAGTATGTGTTGTTAACGGTGATCGATACAGGCGCGGGCATGGACAAAAAGACAATGGAGCGCATCTTTGAGCCCTTTTTTACGACCAAGGAGATGGGCCGTGGCACCGGTCTTGGTCTGGCTTCTGCTTACGGTATCATCAAGGGCCATGGCGGATATATTGATGTGGGATCCAGGAAGGGGCACGGGACGACCTTCAGTATCCATCTGCCTGCATCAGAAAAGAGGGTCCAGAAAGCTGTCAAAGGTGCTGAGCACTTCATTAAGCGAACTGGAACGATCCTCCTGGTAGACGATGAAGAGGTCATCCTGGAAGTAGGCCAGGAATTGTTGGAGGCCATGGGCTACCGGGTACTGATAGCCGGGGACGGAAAAAAGGCTATCGAAGTCTATGAGAAAAATCAGGATGACATAGACATCGTCATTTTGGACATGGTTATGCCCAACATGGGGGGCGGCGAAGCCTATGACCGCATGAAAGAGATCAACCCCGACATAAAGGTCCTCCTTTCAAGCGGATACGGCATAAATGGTGAAGCTAGTGAGATACTGGAACGAGGCTGTGATGGATTTATCCAGAAGCCATTCAAAATCAAAGAGTTGTCTGGAAGAATAAGGGGTATTCTGGAATGAGATCAGGAATCGGTATAGACGCGCCGGTTACTTTTGCCGATGGTACAGTACACTTCATAGTTGATCGTCCCGATCCTTGTTGCAATCTCCTCGGCTGTGATCCGCTCTTTGCCCTGGGCCCCTAATAGAACCACTTCATCGCCAACTGCAACACCCTCAACCCCGGTGACATCCACCATGGTCAGGTTCATGCAGATACGACCGACCACTGGCACGCGTTGCCCCTGGATCAGCACCTCTCCGTTATTCGAAAGCAAACGACTGTATCCATCATCATACCCGACAGGGATGGTTGCGATGATGCACCTTTGTCGCGTCATATAGGTACGACCATAGCTGACCGAAGTGCCCGGGGGGACCGTTCTGATCTGAATCACACGGGACTTGAAAGTCATGACCGGCTTGAAGGAAGCTGCCGCAGCCCATCTCTGAGCAGGCGGCGAACCGTAAAAAAGGATGCCGGGTCTCGCCATACCAAGATCCAGGCCCTTATTCCCTAGAATCGCACCACTATTTGCAACATGAACACTCCCCCGGAAGCCCACGAGTCGCCCGCACTCTTCCACAGCCTCCCGAAATCTCTTTATCTGCTGGTCGGTAAAGGCGTGACTTGGCTGATCGGCGACGGCAAGGTGGGACAATATCCCTTCGACTTGAATCCCTTTTAGGGGCAAGAGCTGTTTTAAAAAGTTCCGGAGGTCTCCGGTGCAAACCCCCAGCCGGGTCATACCGGTGTCCACCTTGACATGGACCGGTGTCACCTTGCCCCGTTCAGCCGATATTCGAGAGAGTTTTTCCGCAATGTCCAGTTGAAAGAGTGCAGGTGTGAGATCATGTTTGACAGCGGCTGAAACCTCATCTGATTGGATTCCCATCATGATCAAGATCGGAACCTCGCAGCCAGCTTTTCTGAGCTCCAGTCCCTCTTCCAGTTCGAATACCCCGAGATAATCAATGCCCGCCGACACCAGGGTCCTGGCCACCGGTATCATGCCATGGCCGTAAGCATCTGACTTGACAACGGCAATAATGCGGGTATGGGGGCCGGCCAATCGCTTGATCTCAAAAAAATTGTGCCTGAGCGCACCAAGGTCGATGGTCACTTCATTTGGTATCATGGTCAGGCTCCCATGGGGGAAGTTCAACTGTGAAGGTACTACCCTTACCTTCAGTGCTTTCCACGTAGATGCTGCCACCGAATGTTTCAACAATGCGCACGCTGATGGCAAGCCCTAAACCGGTCCCCTTACCCGGGGGCTTTGTAGTATAGAACGGATCAAAGATCTTGTTGAGCTCAGAGGCGGCAATTCCCTTACCCGTATCAGAAACAGAGACTTGAATGAACTCTGTCGGGTGCTGGTCTGAGCCTGTAGTCTCTTTCACAGGAGAAATTCGTTTGCTGGCGATGGCCAGGGATCCTCCTTCTTCCATGGCGTCACACGCGTTAAGCATCAGATTGATCAAAACCTGTTTCAATTGGTTGGCATCGGCCCACACCATCCCGACACCTTGCTCAAGTTGCGTCTCTATCTTAATAGATGCCATCAGACTTTGACCACTAAGAAAAGATGTGCTCTCCATGATCAGGGCATTCACATCCAGGGGGGCTGGCTCAGACGGCGAGGGTCTTGAAAAATCGAGGAGCTCGCGAATGATGGTATTGATTCTGGTCACCTCTTTCTCAATACGTCCGAGATAATCGATGGCTTCGGTGTTGCCTGCAACGTGATCCGCTAAAAGATTCGTATAACCCAGGACAGCTCCGATCGGATTGCCGACTTCGTGGGCCACGCCTGCGGCAAGCCGGCCCAAAGAAGAGAGTTTTTCTGAGCGCAGCACCTCCTCCCTGGCCTGCTTGAGCTCCAGGTTGGCCGTTTCCAGAGAACGGATATGGGCTTCCAAACGCTCCTTGTTTTCCGCAAGCCTTTTTAGCATCCGATTAAGGGCCATGGTGAGGTGCGCAATCTCATTTTGATCGCTCCTGGTCATCATAGAAAAGAGATCCGTCTCTTCAAAATGATCGGCTATCCTGACCAGGCGCTGGATGGGCCGGATTACGATCCTGGACAGAAGAAAGTTTCCAAAGACAACAAGCACCAGCACATTCAAACCTATGTAAAACCAGATGAGCGTGCGGGACTTCCTTAACCCCTGGCTCATTGCATCGATCCGAACAGGTACTCTGACAGCCGCAATGCATTGTCCATTGGCAAAGATCGGGGCTGTAACTGTAACCAGGGTGCGTTCCCTGTTTATCTTTGTGCTGGGCTTTGCCGTTCTGAGGACGCTGGCAATCTCATTGTCGCCAGGTTCGTTTGACCACTTTGGATGCTCCTCACCAACCCATAACGAGCCATCCCTTCCGACTACAAGGATCTCATCATACAGTCCTGAATGGCCCATCCAGGAAATACCGTTGCGAAGGCGCTCTTTTAACAGTTTAAGAGAAGCCGGGCTTGCCTGTTTCTTGCTGCCCCCAACAGCCGCCTGTATCCTTTGGACGACTGCCATGCCATCAGCCGTCTTATATCGAAGCAAGTCCCTCTCCGTGATCCTCAAAATCACAAAGCTGGTCAAGGTCATGGCAGCCACCAAGAGAACGGTTAGACTCAGCAAAATTTCGGTCCGAAGACCAAAGATAAAGGTACGTTTTGGCATTATCTTAGAATCTGTACGTACCAGCCAATTATTTGCGGCCCGAAAAACAGGAAAAGCAGGGCACCAAGGCTGAGAAAGGGACCAAAAGGGATCGCCAGCTTTCGTCCCCCTTCCGTGCGAAGGGCCAAAGCTATGCCCACTACTGTTCCAATAGCTGATCCAACAAAAACCGTAAATATGACGCCTTTCCAGCCTAAAAACGCGCCAATCATGGCCAGTAACTTGATATCACCGCCACCCATCCCTTCCCTTTTGGTCAGCAAATAGTAACCCAAGGCAATCAAAAGCAGAACACCTCCGCCCAGGATGATCCCAAACAAGGATTCTTTGTACGTGATGCGACCGAGGACCAGCGACGTGAGGAATCCGACCACGATACCAGGGTAGGTAATAACATCAGGGATGATCTTATGATCAATGTCAATGAACGTAATCACCAGAAGGGCCGCGACCAGTGCGTACAGAAAAATGCCTTCCCAAGAGAGGCCATAACGTATAAAGACGGCAACTGCAAACAGACCCGATACAAGTTCAATTAGGGGATATCTCAAGGAGATTGCGGTTCCGCAATGCCGACATCGCCCTCGAAGCCAAAGATAGCTTGCCACGGGCACGTTATCATAAAAGGCGATCTTGGCCTTGCAGCCTGGACACATAGAGCGTGGCCGTATCAAAGAAATGGATCGGGGAAGGCGGTAAATACACACATTCAAAAAACTCCCCACCGCCATACCGAACAAGAAGATGAAAAGCCTAAGAATCAAGGGCTACCCCACAATACGTCAGTTTGGCCGGTTTGGCCAGTTTGGCCGGTTAAGCCGGTTGAAGCCGTTGACGGGCTCAACCGACCCAACCTGCCTTCGTAAGATGGCAATATCACAAATATTTAAGGGGTAAGTATAGAGAATAGGTCAAAAAAGCAAGATTTTTGTTGTCATTAGGATACCATTTCTTATATTATATGTTTGTGTTTAGGGGCTAAACGGGCTCAACGGGCTCAACGGAAACGGAGGAACCTGCATGGCACAAACAGATGTGCTCGATTCCATTGACATCATACAAGAAGATGGTGAACCCATAGACATTCCGGATATACTCCCCCTTCTTCCCGTGCGTGACGTTGTTGTCTTCACGTATATGATCCTTCCCCTATTTGTGGGTAGAGACAAATCGATTCGCGCCGTGGATGCAGCTATGGCTAAAGATCGCCTCCTTCTTCTGGTCACCCAAAGTGACGTTACGGCTGAAAACCCCACACCCAAGGAGATTTACAGGGTGGGCACGGTGGCTATGATCATACGTATGTTCAAGCTTCCGGACGGCAGGGTAAAGGTCCTGGTCCAGGGCTTGGGCAAGGCTCGGATAATAGATTATACAGAAACAAAGCCTTTCTACCAGGTCAGAATCGGACAGATTTCCGAACAGGAAGAGGAGAAAACGAGCGTTGAGGCCGAAGCACTCATGCGTAATGCCTGTGAACAGACAGAAAAGATACTTGACTTGCGAGGCGAGCTGACCAGTGATGTGAGCGCCATTTTGAGCGAAATTGATGAGCCGGGGCGATTGGCAGATTTGGTGGCTTCAAACCTCAAGTTGAAGGTAGAACAAGCCCAGGGCATTCTGGAGATGACTGATTCCATTCAGAAGCTTCATCGAGTGAATGAACTCCTGAGCAAGGAATTGGAAGTTTCTTCCATGCAGGCCAAAATCCAGTCAGATGCCAGGGAAGAGATTTCGAAGACCCAGCGAGAATATTTTCTCAGGGAGCAGATGCGAGCCATCCACAAGGAATTGGGAGATATTGACGAAAAGGCCCAGGAAATTTCAGAATATACCAAAAAGGTCAAGAAAGCCAAGATGTCAAAGGAGGCTGAGAAAGAGGCATTCAAGCAACTAAAGCGCCTCGAGCAGATGCACCCCGATGCTGCGGAGGCATCCATTGTGCGCACCTACCTGGATTGGCTGGTTGAGGTCCCCTGGAGCAAATTTACTAAGGAAGTCCTGGACATAAAGAAGGCTCAGCAAGTCCTGGATGAGGACCATTATGATCTCGAGAAGGTAAAGGATCGTATCCTGGAATATCTAAGCGTGCGGAAGCTCAACAAGCAAATGAAGGGTCCCATACTCTGTTTTGTGGGCCCTCCTGGAGTGGGCAAGACCTCTCTCGGGCGATCGATTGCAAGGGCTATGAACCGAAAGTTCTTTCGCATGTCCCTGGGTGGTATCCGGGACGAGGCCGAAATCCGGGGACACCGCCGCACATACATTGGAGCGATGCCGGGACGGATCATTCAGGGATTGAAGCAGTGTGGTACGAGCAACCCTGTATTCATGATGGATGAAGTGGATAAGATTGGTGCTGATTTTCGCGGGGACCCATCTGCTGCCCTGCTTGAAGTCCTCGATCCGGAACAAAATGTCAGTTTCACCGATCACTATCTGAACACCTCCTTTGATTTGTCAAAGGTTATGTTTATCACCACGGCCAACCTGGTCGACCCTATCCACCCGGCCTTGAAAGATCGGATGGAAACTATAGAGCTTGCCGGATATACAGAAGAAGAGAAACTTGCCATTGCCCAACAGTTTTTGATCCCGCGCCAGATCAAGGAAAACGGGATCACGTCAAAACATGTAAGGATTGGCCCAGGGACGCTACGGAAGATCATATCACAGTATACCTTAGAGGCTGGTCTCAGGAACCTGGAACGCGAGATCGGCACCATATGCCGCAAGGTGGCCCGCAAAGTGGCTGAAGGCGAGAAGGGGCCGTTCACCATCACCTGCGCCAATCTTCACCGCTACCTGGGTGTACCGAAATACCTCCCGGAATTGGAGCAGGAATCACATGAGATCGGAGTTGCTACAGGACTGGCGTGGACACAAGCTGGGGGAGAGGTACTGTATGTAGAGGCATCTACGATGAAAGGAAAGGGTGACTTGATCCTTACAGGCCAACTCGGAGAGGTGATGCAGGAATCTGCAAAGGCCGCTCTGACTTATGTCCGCTCTAATGCAAAGGCCGTTGGAATTAGCGACAATTTTTTCCAGGACATTGACATTCACATACACGTTCCTGCAGGGTCGATTCCCAAGGACGGGCCTTCGGCTGGGGCCACTATGGCCACGGCGTTGGCTTCCACCTTGAGTGGGCGACCGGTGAGTAGGGATGTGGC
>DAOVOU010000153.1 GCA_030629475.1 Desulfobacterales bacterium
GGGATCGGGAGGCGCGAATTGATATTCATTCTTGGCACGATCGCACTGAATGCCACGCCAGAAGTTTCTACGCAATGGGACAGTGAAGCCAGGTCTGGGCCAGGGGTTCAAGGTTAGAGAGCGATGAAGAGTAACTACTCAGGTTCAAGGTTCCAAGGTTCACGGTTCAGAGATTAACCTGTCAACGGTCAACCGTGAACCGTGAACCCGAGCAGTTACAAGAGCGTAAAGTAGCCAACCCTGAACCTTGAACCGTGAACCTGACAACCCGAGTAGTTACAAAATATGAAAAGCGCAAAGCAGCCAACCCTGAACCGTGAACCGTGAACCTGACAACCTGAGTAGTTACGTTGAAACAAGGAAAGATTATCATCATCAGCGGGCTTTCCGGCTCCGGGAAAAGTACGGCTATAAAGGCACTGGAAGATGTTGGGTTTTTCTGCGTGGATAACCTGCCCGTCGTACTCTTGCCAAAGTTTTTAGAACTTCGAACAGGGAGCAATTCGGAGATCTCTAAGCTAGCCCTGGTGATGGATATCAGAGAAAAGGGGTTTCTCTCAACATATTCAGATATCCTGGACAGGCTATGTAAGCAAGGATATCGGTTCGAAATACTTTTTCTTGAAGCCTCAGAAGAAATTCTCTTGAGACGGTACAGCCAGACTAGGATGCAGCATCCCCTGGCCAGGGGAAAGAGCCTTCTGGAAGCGATACGTAACGAGGGGGAACAACTTAAGGGACTCAAGCGAATCGCTGACAAAGTTATTGACACTTCGCACTACAATGTCCATGAACTCAAGGCTGTTATCTTGGGCTATGTGCTTAAGGTGGTTCATACTGGGCACGTAGAGGTACATGTCCTGTCTTTTGGTTACAAGTACGGCATTCCCCATGACGCGGATCTGGTAATCGATGTTCGTTTTTTACCCAATCCCTATTTTGTCCCTAGATTGAGGGGGCGTGATGGCAAGGCGCCTGAGGTCCAGGCATACGTAAAAGGATGGGACGAAACCCAAATTTTTTTGAAAAAATATTTGGATTTGCTTGACTACCTTGTACCTTTATATGAAAAAGAGGGAAAATCGTATTTAACCATCGCGGTTGGTTGCACAGGCGGAAGGCACCGCTCGATTGTAATCGCTGATAAAATCTTCCAACATTTGAAGAAGAAGACGGATCGCATAAACTTGGTCCATCGAGATATTGAGTTGAGCTAGCAATTACCTAAACTAAAGTGAGCTAAAGTGCCTAAAGTGCCTAAAGTGAGCTAAAGTTGATGTAATCATTACTAATTCAGGAATTACGAATTTTGGGATTGAAGGAATTGCGTCTGATTTTAATTCCTCAATCCCTCAATCCGTGAATTCCTGAATTCCTGAATCCCTTAATCTTTTTTAACTTTAGGCACTTTAGTTCACTTTAGCGCACTTTAGGCACTCCTTTTTATTGAGGGTCGAATTTATGATAGGCCTTGTCATTGTAACTCATAGCGGTCTGGGAGAGGCCCTCATTGAAGCAGCCGAATCGATCCTTGAAGGGCCTCTGGGAGCAGCCACTGCCGTTTCAGTGGATTTAAGGCAAAGCGCTGAACAAATGAGAGAAAAGATAAGCATCGGGATCAAGACGGTTGGCCAGGGTGGAGGCGTACTTATCCTGACGGATATGTTTGGGGGGACGCCATCCAACCTCAGCCTTTCGTTCCTTGAGGAAGGCCGGATTGAGGTCCTTACCGGTGTTAATCTTCCTGTGGTGATCCGAGCTGCCAAAATGCGGGAAGACAAGAACTTGAGCGAGCTTGCAGAGAGCTTGCAGGCCTATGGCAGAAAGAGTATTTCATTGGCCAGCGGTGTGTTGAAAGGAAACAAGAGAACCTGAGAGTCAGGGATTGCTATTTGTCTTGTCTTGCCGAGGCGGACATTGATGCTGTGTTAGATATTGAGACCGCCTCTTTTCCCGCGCCGTGGAGTAGAGTATCTTTCGAAGGAGAGCTCGCTGAAAAGACTTCACGGAGTCTGGTCATCAAAAAAAGAGAACAGAGGAAACCAGACCGAGTTATTGCCTACCTTTGTTTCAGGCTTCTTGAAGACGAGATGTATATTAGGAATCTTGCCGTGGATCCAGCGTACCGGCGCCGTGGCGTGGCCACCTTCTTGCTCGACTACAGCTTCAGATTAGCCAAAGGATATGGTGCCAAAAAAGCTCTCCTGGAGGTTCGTGCGTCCAACCATGCGGCTATCAAGCTTTATAACAAGATGGGCTTTTGTGCAGCAGGTCGGCGCCACGGGTACTATTTGGAAACCCGGGAAGATGCTGTCGTTATGGTCAATGAAATGACTGGGAGAGATTCCTGACCCTGTGACCAGATACGATGAAGGAGACTAAACTATGGCAAAGCGAAAACCCTTGATTGCTGGAAACTGGAAGATGTACAAGACCGGTCCACAGGCCGCCGAGCTCACAAGCCGGTTGAAATCCTTGGTCCCAGACATCATGGATGTAGATGTCATGGTTGCCCCGCCTTTTACGGCCCTTGAGGTTGTAGCGGGGATTCTGAAAGGGTCGGTCATACACCTGGGGGGGCAAGACTTGTTCTGGGAGGTCGAAGGGGCTTACACCGGAGAGATCTCGGCCCCTATGTTAGAGGCTGCAGGATGTAACTATGTGATCATTGGTCATTCTGAGAGGCGTCAGTACTTTGGCGAGACCAATGCAACTGTTAACAGGAAGATTCGGGCAGCCATCCCTGGAAGCCTGATTCCTGTGGTGTGTATCGGAGAATCCGAGGCTGAACGGGAATCGAATGAGACCTTTTCTGTGGTGCAAAAGCAATTGGAAGAAGGTCTGGAAGGCATAACTTCCGACGAGATTCAGAAGGTGACCGTTGCCTATGAACCTGTTTGGGCCATTGGTACTGGTAAGACAGCAACCACCGATCAGGCTCAGGAGGTGCACCAATTTATCCGGGGGTGGATAGAGACAGCCTATGGGAATTCGGTTGCAAATGTTGTCCGGATATTGTATGGTGGAAGTGTAAAGCCTGAAAATATTGGCGATCTCATGACCATGGCCGATATTGACGGGGCATTGGTTGGAGGCGCGAGTCTGGATGCCGATTCCTTTGCAGCCATTGTTCGTTTATCGATCAGAAATTTGGAAATTCCTTTTTAGTTATATCACCTATGGAGCGAGCCGACCGTGTCGGCGGAAAATCGTGTCGGCGGAAAATCCGGCAACACGGTTGCCTTGGTCCAGAATATGGAACGTCTGGACGTAGACAAAATCGGAGCGGTTTTGATATGTCAAGTTTCATCATAATTATTCACATTGTCGTAGCCGTAGCCTTAATATTGATTGTACTTTTGCAGACTGGCAAAGGGGCGGGTATGGGAGCAGCCTTTGGAGGGGGATCGAGCCAGACCCTGTTCGGGGGCGCTGGCGCATCAACCTTCTTGAGTAGACTGACAACGATTGCTGCCATAGTCTTCATGCTCACATCCTTAGGACTGGCCTATTTTTCGGGCCATCGGGCTACCAGATCGGTCATGTCCCAGATGCCTGCCCCCACAACAGAGCAAACAGAGCGGGCGCCATCGGAGGCTCCGGTTCAGGCTATGGCTGAAGGGGCTGATGAAGCAAAAAGCCCGGTTCAACCTGTGGCTAAGGAGGCCGATGCAGCAAAAGAGACTCCTGAGCAATCCGGGGAAACTGAACCCATTCAGGAATCTGACTAGACGTCTCAAAATTTCTATGACCTATTGAAATTTCTGCGACTTTGGTCGAGTGGGAAAGTGGTCAATCGGTTAACGACTCGACCCGCCTGCCAACGTCTGTCACAGTATACTGCCTGTATGTCGGCATGCATGGCAATGGCGGGCAGGCTACTCGACCAATTGCGGAGCGAAGCGGAGCTAAGTTCATTATGCCGAAGTGGTGGAAGCTGGTAGACACGCTGTCTTGAGGGGGCAGTGGGTTACGCCCGTGCGGGTTCAAATCCCGCCTTCGGCACCATTCTTCGTTGGTCGTACATCACGGACTTATCCCTTTTATCGCCTTTTTCTCAAAAATCTGTAGGCGTTCATTGCGGGTTTTCAATAGGCCGACCCCGTTGTCGTCCAGGTGGAGTGGATGGTCAACTAGAAGTCTCTGGTGGATCACCAGACCGGTGGGGTTTGGGACGCCTTTTACAAAATAAGTAGATCAAAAAGAACGGTGTGGCAAGAGCACACAGGATGAGCCCAGCCCAGCGAAAATAATGAAGGCAAGCGGGCCCTGACTCCACCCCGGCACAGAATTGCCAGCTATTGTAAGCATAATGGACTGCCAGCAGAATAAAACCACCACAGAACAGCAAGTAGAAAGCCCGCCGCCCCCGTCTAAGGTAGAAGTAGGCAAAGACTGTAGCGTGTATGACAAAGATGGCGGCAAGCATCGTTTCCTTCACAGTTTGTCCTCACTCTCCCTGTGCCTTTGAGCGCCAACATATCAAATGAGGGTTCTCCCTGCAACTATCAGCAAGTATTGTCTATATATCCCTAGAAAATCCCGTCCGCTCCACCCCGTTGGTTGTGTGCCGGGCACGGCCCGACGGCTTAAGGGTGAGACCAGCACAGTGCGCTATCGCTGTCAAGGACAAGTCCCAGACCCAGCCAGATGGAGGCGAGTGCGGAATCGTGATAGCGGGCATTGCAAGGCTGCGGCAAGGAACGGAAGTGGATACAGGAAGGCAATCAGGAAGCTGAAAAGGTTCAGTAAACGATAATGCCGTCCAGCAGTTCCCATATTTCACTGGGTTTAGCAGCAACGGTCGCCATCATGCCTATATTCCAGCCAGTAAATCTCCTATCACAATCCATTGGCACCGGACCCCGGACAGAACTGAACTCTCTGGTGAAATCACATTTGTTAGGTTTTTCGTCAATACATTGACCGATTGAAAACATACGACGGTGTGGTGCCAATTCATTCAGATACGAACGAACAAATCCATGGGAATCAGTAACCTTGTCCTCCCATTCTATCTTTTTCAATACGTGAAGATTGCCCACCACCACAAGGATTTTGGCATTTGGATTTCGATGAAAAACCTTAGCGATAGAAGAGGCCATCCACTTGTCGCGGTTAGTTTCCCCCTGGTACATTGATTTCGGAAGGTCAAGAGCAAGCACGGCAGGTCTCTTGGCCTGGCCAAGACTCCTTATGGTGGTGAATATGTTTCTATATTCAGGACATTCTATTTGGAAGTGGAGCGCAATATCCTTTAAGCCCATCCCTGTTTGAAGAAAACTGTCTATTCTGTCTTGTTGATCAGAACAGATTTCCATGCCTAAATGGGTGACTTCCGCTTCGTGTAAGCAGGGAATTAAATCCGACAAGAATTTCAGGATAGGTTGCCTTCTATGGGTTGTGCCCAAAAAAACGATGTCGTGAGATCTCAGTTTTTCAAGCACGTATGATTGAGGGTCTTTCTGGATGTTGAAATGTTCAGCACAACCGGCCTTTGGAATGACAGAAATCGGAACAATGAGTAGCAATAATAGGTGCTGGCAAAGTGATAGGTTCATGGTAGCTGGACTCATGACAGCTTTGTCGTTGAAAAGGGTCTGCATGGACACTGTTGTGAAAGGGGGTACTACACACTGTTATCGTCAAGAATGCTCAATCGCTTGAACTTTTACGGCATGAAGATGGAGTTGTGCCCCACAGGGGGGGGGGCATAAGCGCTAAGTTGTTTTGTAAACATTCACAGGTTACATTTATGCCGTGCGGAATTGTTTTGAAAGATGAACATCGAAC
>DAOVOU010000155.1 GCA_030629475.1 Desulfobacterales bacterium
GACAGCCCGCCCTGGCGCGACAGAAGCCGGAGAATGCCCCGCGGAGAAAAACCCGGTCTGGGCCAGGGAAGTTGGAGAATGCCACAGAGTGAAAAACCCGGTCTGGGCCAGGGTCTGGGCCAGGGAAGTTGGAGAATGCCACAGAGTGAAAAACCCGGTCTGGGCCAGGGGCGGAGGGCGGTGTGGGGGTAAACGCAGAGACGATCACGCGTATGCTGCAACTGAAGACTGCCCCTGGCGCGGGAAAATCTTGGATGGCGAGGTGCATGATGAAAATGCTTTTACCCTGGGAGGGGTGGCAGGACATGCCGGACTATTTGGGACAGCCCAGGATGTATATGGCCTCCTCAAAGATCTCTTAAGTGTTTATGCCGGAAAGTGGAATATCGGCCTGTTTCGCCGGGATGTTGTGCAAACCTTTTTTCAGCGCCAGTCTGATGTCGGGAGTTGGGCTCTGGGGTTTGATACCCCTACCCGGCCTGATTCGAGCAGCGGGCAGTATTTTTCTGATCAGAGTGTCGGCCATCTTGGTTTTAC
Organism: Desulfobacterales bacterium; assembly: GCA_030629475.1. Classification (GTDB taxonomy): domain Bacteria; phylum Desulfobacterota; class Desulfobacteria; order Desulfobacterales. The sequence continues at coordinate 538 of DAOVOU010000155.1, forward strand.
GGGAACCTCCTTCTGGGTGGACCTCTTAAAAGGTGTGATCGTGATCCTCCTGACCAACCGAATCCATCCCAACCGGGAAAATGAACGAATCAAGGCCTTCCGACCACTGCTTCATGATACAGTCATGAACTCAATGCTCAGGCAAAGGAGCAGTACGCTTTAATGACTTGAAACACGGCATCCGCATATGTATCATACGATTTTGGATTGCGGATTTTGGATTGCGGATTGCGGCCTCCGGCTCTGAGAGGCCTATGCCCCAGAGTGATTTGTTTCGTATTTTCCGGCTTGTCCGGGCTGAGGGAAGGAGAGAAAGAATGCTACAAGTCAAGGATTTACAGGTTAAGCTTGGCGACAAGGAAATCCTGAAGCACATTGATCTTGAAATTCATCCGGGTGAGACCCATATCTTGTTTGGCCCAAATGGGTCTGGCAAGACGTCTTTATTGATGACGATTATGGGTTACCCGCAGTACAGGGTCACAGGCGGAAAGATTGTTTTCAAAGGAGAAGACATCACCGATATGCCTGTTGACGAGCGAGCGCAGCTCGGCATCGGCGTGTCTTACCAGCGGCCTCCCACCATTCATGGCGTGAAGACCAGGCAAATGGTTCAGATCTGCGCAAAAGGCGAGGTGGATGCAGAGGCCCTGGCGGAAAAGGTGAACTTTTCTGAATTCATGGAGCGTGACATCAATGCGGGTTTTTCCGGCGGTGAGATCAAACGTTCGGAACTGTTGCAACTAATGGCGCAGGATGCAGACCTGTTGCTCTTTGATGAGCCGGAGTCGGGTGTTGACTTAGAAAATATTTCCCTGATAGGAAACGCGATCAGCAACCTGCTACAACGGGACTTCAGGGTGAACGCTAAAAAGACGCAGAAAGAGAAGCGCGAAGAACGGACCAAGATGGGGCTGATCATTACCCACACGGGGTTCATCTTGGATTATGTGACAGCGGACAAAGGACAGGTTCTTTACGACGGTGTGTTGACTTGCACGAGCAACCCCCGGGAAATTTTCAGGTGTATCAGCAAGGTTGGATATGAGGAATGTGTAAGATGCGCTATTTAGAGGAAAAGGCTCGACAGGCCCAGGATAAGAAGGCAGCGCTTGGCCCGGACATTGATCTTGATGCATACCAGTCAGAACCCGTTTCCCACGATTATGTAGAGGACCTGAGTGACTTATCTAAGGCTGATAAGAAGCAGATGCTGCTGGCGGGGATCGATGCCGAGGAAACGGATAGGTCGGGCACCTTTGTGCAAAAAGATACGGCGGTACTCCACGCCCATTCCAAGCAGGAAGGGCTGGAGGTGATACCCATCAGGGAAGCGCTGAAGCAATATAACTGGGTTGAGGATTACTACTGGAAATTGGTGGCCGTGGACACCGATAAGTACACAGCCAGGGCTCACCTTGACCTGCATAACGGCTATGTCATCAGGGCCCTTCCGGGGAGCAAGGTTGTCTATCCTGTTCAAGCGTGCTTGTATCTGGAAAAGGAAGGCCTAAGCCAGAATGTGCACAACATTGTGATCGCTGAAGAAGGGGCGGAGCTTCATGTGATCACAGGATGTGCGGCGGCCGCCCATTTACGGCGAGGACTCCACATAGGAATCTCTGAGTTTTACGTCAAGAAGGGCGCAAAGCTCAGCTTCACCATGATTCACCACTGGGCTGAAGGGACGATGGTGCGGGCCAGATCGGTGGGAATGGTTGAGGAAGGGGGCCTTTTCCTCAACAATTACATTTCTATGAAGCCGGTGAAGTCTGTCCAGATGTATCCCACGACCCACCTGGTTGGAAAGGGGGCGGTGGCCCGTTTTTATAGTCTGCTTGTGGGAAGCCCTGGCGCTGAAATGGACGTGGGGGGCCGCATTTTCTTGAAAGAGCCGGATACCCGAGCCGAGATCGTTTCCCGGGCCATCACCAACGGTGGAAAGATTATTGCCCGAGGGGATCTAGTGGGCGAGGTGCCACGGGTGAAGGCCCATCTGGAGTGCCATGGTCTCATCCTCAACGGGGGATCGATTCACGCCATACCTGAACTGGAGGGCAAGGTGGATGGCGTGGAAATGTCTCACGAAGCTGCCATTGGCAAGATCGCGCAAGAGGAGATTCTTTACCTTATGTCTCGTGGTTTGAGTGAAGATGAAGCCACTGCGACCATTGTGCGAGGGTTTTTGAGTGTCGATATTCCTGGCCTGCCGCCTCAGCTCAAAGCTGAAATTGATCGTGCCGTGGAACAGAGTAATAAAGACATGATGTAACGTCTCGGAATTTCTACAACCTATTATTCCACCATTCCAATTGCGGAGCGAAGCGGAGCTAAGTTGCCTATGTTGAGTGGATAGGGGAGGGGGCTCAAGACAAGAGTGAAAACGATTGCTGTGCCCGGCTGGGGTTCCGTTGAGCTGGAAAACCTGGTCCTGGATCTCAATGGCACACTGACCGAATCGGGAGATTTCATTCCCGGGGTTGTTGATTATCTGGAAAAGCTGAAGGCCAGAGGGTTCAAGATTTACGTCCTTTCTGGCGACACTCGGGGGACCCTCAAACGTGCCCTGCCGGGTTCTTCAGAAATTGATCCGGTTGTAACCAGAACGGCCCATGAGAAACGGGCCTTTGTTGAATCGATCGGAGCAGAGCGCACGGTCTGTGTAGGCAATGGCAATATTGATGTGGAGATGTTCAAGGTCGCCGGGCTTTCCATATGCACAATTCAGGCAGAAGGTGCCACGACCAAGGCCATGCTGCAAGCCGACATTATGGTGACCCACATCAAGCATGCCTTTGAAATCCTGCTGGACCCAAAGAAGTTGATCGCCACACTGAGGTGCTGAAAGATACCGCTTTTTTTCTTGACAACTCAGCTACCATCCTTTATGTAGCCTTCAAACCAGAGTTGAGGCGCGGTACTCATAAGTAGCCGCAGGACAGGGGGAACAGGCCCCATATCTTGTGGTGAAAGGGTGTATCGCCGAAGCTTGCTTTTGGCCTGTTACGAAAGTGGGCTGGGCCTGTGGATAAGATCCGCAGGACTGTCACGGTTTTTTTCGTGGAGCGCTCTCTTGGTTGGTTGCAGCCGGAGTGGTCTCCGGCTATTTTTTTGGGGCAACGCAAAACAAGGAGGTGTTACCATGTTTAACGGGTGTTACACCGCACTGATGACGCCGTTCAAAGACGACTATGAAGTCGACTATGAAGGCCTGGAAAAACTGGTCGAGTTTCAGATCGCAGGTGGTTTGAGTGGGATTTTGGCTGTGGGCACCACGGGTGAGAGTCCTACATTGAACTGGGAAGAACACAATGAAGTAATCCGGGTGGTGGCAGAGAAGTGCAAGGGGAGGTGCCAGTCCATTGCGGGTACGGGCAGCAATAATACCCGTGAAACCATGGAAAGCACCGAACATGCAGTCCGTGTGGGGGCTGATGCAGCCCTGCTGGTAGATCCCTATTACAATGGACCTAGCTCCCTTGAGATACGCAGAGAATATGTGGCCCCCGTGGCAGACAAATTTCCCCAGATTCAGATCATCCCGTACGTCATCCCCGGACGAACGGGAGCCCAGCTCTTGCCCGAAGACCTGGCCATACTACAAAATCAATTTGCCAATGTGAGCACGGTCAAAGAGGCCACAGGGAACATCGAAAACATGAAACGCACTCGGGAATGCTGCGGAGATGATTTCACCATACTGTCCGGTGATGATGATAAGACCTTCACCATGATGACCGACCCTGCCATCAAGACAAAGGGCGTCATCTCGGTGGCCTCCAACATAGCTCCCAAGGCGGTCCAGGATATGACCACACTCATCAGCCAGGGCAACCAGGCTGAGGCAGAAAAACTTCGGGACGCCTTGAAACCTCTCTTCGGCATTGTAACCGTAAAAACTCAGGAGGAGACCCCTTACGGGGCCGTGAGTTGCCGTGCAAGAAATCCCCTGGGCACAAAGACCCTTATGGCGATCCTTGGCATGCCGGTTGGGATATGTCGCCGGCCGCTGGGCAAAATGACAAAGAACGGGGTTGCGGTCGTATTGGAAGCTGGTCGCACGGTATGGAAAAATAACCCTGAAATTCTAAAACCCGTGGCCGATTTCTTTGGCGTAGATATCGAAGCCAGGCTATATGATGAGTCACTCTTGGCAGGGTTGACTTACGATGAATATTAGCGAAGCTTCGCCTCATACCCTGGCCCAGACTAAGTTTAACAGCTTACCTTAGAATAAGCAAGCATCAGGGCAGGCCGACGAGGCTTCGCGATGCTTGATGCTGGATGCTTGATGCTGGATGGCAAAACCTGTTCCCGACAGGTTCAGGAAAAATAAAAGCTTCCTTTTCAATCCAGTATCGAGTGACCAGTATCCAGTATCTGTCACAGTTCGTAAACAATGTTTGCCACAAAACCTGACTCATTTGTTAAGTTTTGGAGCAGCCACCCTCCTCCTCCTCCTCCTCAGCAGTAGTACATAGCCGCCCATATTGAGACCCACCCAGGCGATAGCTCCGATCCTCAAGTAGACCTCATCCAAGTCTAAGTAAATGACCTTTTGCAAGTTGTTCGTGATAAAGGACCCTCCGTAGAGAAGCTGCGGGTCGTAAAGACCATGCAAGTAGTTTTCCACGTGGGTGAGCGGGCAATACCATCCCCCAAGGTTCAGAACGAGGGTAAAGACCAGACCTGCCATGTGTATGAAGGATACCTTGAAATACTTCAATGCCAGGAGGAATCCAAAGAGGATGAAGATGATCCACAAGAGGTGAAGCAGTATCACGAAATCACTCAACAGTTGGTAGACCATCACCGACTCCTCGAGACCATGGCTTTGACTCCTCACAGAAAAATCCTGACCGACCCTTGACGTTCTGTCTGCCGGTATTATCTTTTGCACAACGGATAGAGAATAACTAACTGTAGTAACATTGAAAGGAGGTGTCAAATATGACCGCTCTAATGCCAATTTTAAGACGAGGTGGATTGCTTAGACGTCCTGAGTGGGACTTTTTTGATCGGTTCTTCGAAGATCTTGGACTGCCGAGGCTGTTTTCAGAAGAGACAACGCTCACACCGGCTCTTGATGTGTCTGAGACCGAAAAAGAACTGATCGTAAAGGCTGAAGTCCCGGGAATGGACAAGAAAGACATTAACATTAACCTTTCAGATGGGTTGCTGACCATCAAAGGGGAGAAAAAGCAGGAAAAAGAAGAGAAGAATGAGAAC
>DAOVOU010000032.1 GCA_030629475.1 Desulfobacterales bacterium
CAAAGAGTATGCTCACAAGAAAGATATGGATGTAAAAAAGCACGCTGATCCCCTCCGGAACCACGGGCCGGAAAGAAACCAGTCCCATGGTTAACTCCTTGATGCTCACGACGTCCGCCTTGAGCACATAGCGCATCAGGATGCCTGTCGTGACCAAACCCAGGATCAGAAACAATGGAAAGTAATCGGCAGGCAGGGATATATAGCGCATCTTACCATCAATCAATCTTCTCAGCAAAAGAAACGTCAAAGCTGCCCCAAGCAGGAAGCCGCTTTGATAAAGGGTGGGGACGAAGATCTGGAAAAATCCATCCACTTTTTCAATGTATGGGACAAAAAAAGGCATAGGCTCGGTGAAGAATCTGAGGTGTCTCAGTATAACAACGAGGAAGGTATAATGAAACACGATGGACCCAAGCCACAGCCACTTGGCCGATTTATATTTGATCTCCTGCCCACTGCCAAATTCAAGCCTTGTGTTCCTGAACAAGGAACGGAAACAAAGGACCTCCAGGATCATCCGGCCGACAACGGCCAGGGTGCTGATCGGGTTATCCAATTTGTCGACATAAGTTCTCTTGAGCCAGGGCAGCGTTTTTTGTTGCCCACACGTGGAAGGGATGCGAAACGGCACCGGGCATTTCGCCCATTGCACCACCCGGTAGACGATCCCGACAAAAAATATGATTACAGCAAGATACGGAATCACCACCCCAAAAAGCCACTCGAGATGTGCCCCCCACACGCCCACGAAAGCAATTACAACAAGCCCGAAAACTGCCGCGGAAGAAACTATGAGACTCAGTATGACGTTCATTTAGTGTTCCCTCGCTTCCATTTTTTAGGTTATCTGTTATTCACCTTTATTCACCTGGCCCTCTTTGAGATCCCCTTTATAGTCAGGGTGCTCATAATTCTCGGGGAGATCATATGCCAAACCTGCCATCTTTAGTAATCTATGGGACTGATTTTTCACCTCATGGACCCTGATATCAAAAATCTTTTGCCGGCACTGGGTATAAATATCAAAGCAAAGGAGGGCCAGGCCGTCGATTTTAGACTCAAATGCCGCCCAATCTTCGGAGATCCCCTCTTTTAGGAGATCACTTCCCAGTTCCTTTCTGATCACTTTCTTTAGCCCGAACGCAAAAGCAACCGCCCGGGATGGAGAAAAGTCCTGAACAGCCCTCACCTTCATCATATTCTCGAAAACGAGCGGAATCTTGTCACATCCGGTTTCTTGCAGGAGTTCGTCATACATAGACTCGATTCCCTCAGCGATGGTGTAACCTATGGGATTCCCAAATCGATCTTTTTTTTTCAAAAAGTTCTGGCTCTGGTCAGGGTAACTGTGACGTACGACGTCACACCACTGTTTCACGATAGGGGATCTTTTTTTTAGCAGGAGACTTTTCAAATCCATAAAGGCTGGTCCTTGCGGTTCCAACAGGAACCTGCTTTCAAATCGGATCTATGCAATTCGTAGGGGACATACACAAAATGTCCCTGTTTGTCAAGACAAAAAAGAATCAAAAAAAGAGGTTACTGTTATATGAAAATTTCTTTTTGAAGGCAATCAAAAAGACCTCCAGATATCTTCATTCATTGACTCCACAAAGCTGCGATGTTAAAAGTTAAGCTGAAATGGATGCCAAAGCAATAAGAAAAGTCTTAGAATCGGTTTCTTGTGGCCGCCTGCCCGTGGATCAGGCCCTTGAACAACTGAAGCGCCTCCCCTTTGAAAACCTCTCTTATGCGTGTGTGGATCACCATCGATCCCTGAGGAAAGGCTTCCCGGAAGTGATCTTTGGGGAGGGCAAATCAACGGACCAGATCTTGGGCGTCATGGAGGCAATGGTCGATCAAAAAGACACGGTTATGATTACCCGGATGTCTGAGGAAAAGGCAAAGGCTATCATGGCAAAATATCCCAAAGCCATCCATCACCCAGAAGCCCGCATGCTGGTTCTTGCGTCAAAACCGATAGAGCCCGCGGCCAGGGGGCTGATTATGGTGATTGCCGCTGGCACTTCAGACATCCCGGTAGCACAGGAGGCCCTCATTACGGCAAAAACCATGGGCCACCGAGCGGAAAGTCTTTACGACGTGGGGGTGTCTGGTATCCATCGACTTATGCGGCAAGAGAAATTCTGGACCGAGGCCTCGGTCTTTATAGTGGTAGCAGGTATGGAAGGAGCGCTTCCGAGTGTCGTGGGCGGTCTTGTTGATAAGCCGGTCATTGCTGTTCCCACAAGTATCGGCTACGGGGCAAGCTTTGGGGGGATCACAGCTCTTCTGGGGATGCTCAACAGTTGCGCTTCCAATGTAAGCGTCGTGAACATCGACAATGGCTTCGGGGCAGGCTACACGGCAGCCCTGATTAACAGCCTGGCAAATCGGTGAGCAGCCATTTTACGGCAGCCATCAGGTCATCTGCCACATGGTCTGCCTTTATGCCAGCATCTCGGCAAAGGCGCTCGGCCTCTTTACCGTGGCCGGTTCTTACCAGTATGACCCTTCCACAGCCCGCCCGTCGTGCACACCAGATATCCTTCATGTTATCTCCTATCATGCAGGTCTTGGAGAGGTCCAACCCGTAATCAGCCTGTGCCCGGTAGATCAGCCCAGGTTCTGGTTTGCGGCAATTGCAGCCATCTTCAGGGAGATGAGGACAACAATAAATAGCCTCTATGCTGCCGCCGTGGTCAACCACGGCGGCTGTCATCTTCTTATGGATTTCCCGGAGCCCTGCCGCGGTAAGCATTCTTCGATTAATTACAGATTGATTTGTGATCAGAAAGATCTGATAGCCGTTGAGGGTTAACAGCTCGAGGGCGTCAAGACTCCCGGGCAAGAATTCGAACTCAGACCAGCTCCTTACATAATCAGGGCGATCCTTGTTTATCACACCGTCCCTGTCAATAAAAACAATCTTCAAATTTCTGTACCTTTCGTGAATAAATACTTGACACCGTTTTGGACTTGAGGCATAAGATCGACAATCTAATCAAGTTGATGTTACGTAAAAACACTACCTTACCGGCTTGAAAGGGGTGTGTCTTATGGCCTTGACCAAAGACAAAATCATCAATGAAGTTTACACGAAGGTCGGTCTAAGAAAAAATGAGGCCCGGCAGGTGGTTAAACAACTCTTGGAGATCATGAAACGGACCCTGCAAAGTGGCGAAGACCTCCTGATCAGTGGTTTCGGGAAATTCGTGGTTAAGGATAAGGATGCCCGGCGGGGTCGCAACCCCCAGACACGCCGTGACTTACAGTTACGCGCCAGAAGGGTTGTCGTCTTTAAGACCTCTGGCATATTGAGAAAAAAAATCAATTCCCCGTAGTTGCGCTACTGCTCAATTCGCGTAATTCTTCAAAACAGGATAGACGGCGAATTGCCGAAACCGTACTAAGGGCTTGCCCTAACGCGCTACCACAAACGCATCGGGGTATCCATTCGCCTGCAGCGACCCTGCATACTTCCTGGCCTGATCAAGCGCCTTGCATCTTGCGACTCGCACGCGATAGAAGGTGCCTTTGGCGCTCTCGTAGACCGTGATGTGGGTGTTCTTGTAAGTCTCTCCCAGCTTGTTCCTGAGCCTGACAGCGTTTTCTTTGTGCTTGAAAGCGCCCACCTGGATAGTGAAGTCCCCAACATAGTAGTTTCCGGGCACAAGGGTACGTTGAACCTTTCCGCCAACCACAGTCTCGTTCAGTGATCCCAATGCGACGACCTCAGCGGGCGCTGTGCCCGCCCCTACCAGTCCTATGCGTCGAGCGGCTTCATAGGACAGGTCAATGATGCGACCGCGCACAAAAGGCCCCCTGTCGTTTATTCGCACGTCAACCGTTTTGCCGTTATTAAGGTTTCGGACCTTGACATAGGTACCCAGCGGGAGGGTCTTGTGGGCTGCCGTCATGGCATACATGTTATATGCCTCACCGCTCGCTGTTTTCCGGCCATGAAAATCCTTGCCATACCAGGAGGCGGTCCCACGTTCCCGAAAACCGCGCGCATGTTTCATGGGTCGATACCAGTGCTTGCCAATCTTATACGGTTCAGGATAGCCTGGAACGGGTGCAGGTCTTTTTTCCGGTGCAGCACAACTTAGCAAGAAGAATAACACGCCGATGCAAACTGACAGTGGCAAATTTGAAGACTCAAAAACCTTCATCATTAAATTCCCTTGCGCAATCCGTAATCGTGAAGAGGCTATCGTGAATAATTTCAAAATACGAAATACGAAATCTAAAATCCGAAATGCTATATGGGCAAATTGTCATGCTTTTTCTTAGGCATGCACTCTTGCTTGTTTTTCAAGGACTCAAGGGCCCTGATCAACTTGGGTCGCGTTTGCTCCGGGAGGATAATCTCATCAATGTACCCTCGTTCAGCAGCGCGATAGGGGCTCGCAAAGGTATTTCGGTATTCCTCGATCATTTCGGCTTCTTTTTTTTCAGGGTCCTCAGCAGCACTGATCTCCTTCTTAAACACAATGTTCACAGCTCCGTCAGGTCCCATCACCGCGATCTCTGCTGTTGGGTATGCGTAATTTATGTCCCCCCAAAGGTGCTTGCTTGACATCACAATGTAAGCGCCGCCATAGGCCTTGCGAGTGATCACGGTAATCTTGGGCACCACAGCCTCGCAGTATGCGTAGATGAGCTTTGCCCCGTGTTTGATGATACCCCCGTATTCCTGGGCTGTGCCCGGCAGAAACCCGGGGACATCACAAAAGGTGATGAGGGGTATGTTAAAGCAGTCACAGAATCGAACAAATCGGGCCCCCTTGATGGAGGCATTGATATCCAAACATCCAGCCAGGAAGGAGGGTTGATTGGCCACCACGCCGACCACATGACCATTTAAGCGGGTAAAGCCGATAATGATATTCGGGGCATATTTAGCCTGTACCTCAAAGAAATAGTGGTCATCTACAACCGAGTGAATAATACTGCGCATGTCATAGGGCTGTCTGGGACTTTCAGGGATAACCTCACGAAGACCCGCATCAGTTCGACTCGGATCATCCGTGGGCTCAACACAAGAGGGCTTCTCACGATAGTTTTGGGGCAGAAAGCTCAAAAGCTCCCTTATCATGGCCAGGATCTCTTGGTCGTCTTTACCGGAAAAATGGGCAACCCCGCTGGTTGCATTATGAGTCAGAGCCCCTCCCAGCTTTTCAAGGGTGACATCTTCATAGGTCACAGACTTGATCACCTGAGGGCCTGTGATAAACATGTAGCTTGTCTTTTCCACCATGAAGATGAAATCGGTCAGTGCCGGAGAATAGACTGCCCCTCCTGCGCACGGCCCCATAATGGCCGAAACCTGTGGGATTACCCCGCTGCTCAGAACATTTCGCATGAATATGTTCCCATACCCGGCCAGACTGGAGACCCCCTCCTGTATCCTGGCCCCTCCGGAATCGTTCAGACCGATAAATGGGGCGCCGTTCTTACGAGCAAGGTCCATGACCTTGCAAATCTTTTCGCTCACGGCCAAGCTCAACGACCCCCCTAATATTGTGAAGTCCTGGGCAAAGAGATAGACTGGCCGGCCATTGATGCGACCGTAACCTGTAACGACACCGTCTCCAGGGAACCTCTTCTTGTCCATGCCAAAATCTGTGGATTGGTGGAGGACAAACTTGTCGATCTCCTCAAAGCTGTCCTGGTCCAGTAGCTGATGAATCCGCTCCCGTGCTGTCCACTTCCCCTTTTTGTGCTGCACATCGATCCGATCCTGGCCACTACCCAGCTCGGCCTCAGCGTTTTTTTCAATTAGGGTTTGAATCTTGTCTTCATTTGCCATGACGATTCTCCACCATTACTGGACTTAGTTCGCTACGCTCACAATTGGAATACTGGAATAATGGAATGGTGGAATAATGGGTTTAAGAGGATTTTGGTCTTTTTATCTTCTACATCATTCCAACATTCCATCATTCCTGTCTCGGGATCCCAGCCAAACTAACAAGGTGCTATTTGCGGTGAACTATTACCCGTCTTCTTCTATCGCAATGAGGGTCTCGTCGGTCGAAACATTATCCCCTACTTTTACCGCGATCGTCTTGACTGTTCCGCTTACAGACGATGGAATCTCGTTTTCCATTTTCATGGCCTCCATCTTAATCACGGGTGTGCCGGCCACCACGTGATCCCCGACAGCCACCATGATGTCGAGTATCAGGCCAGGCATAGGCGCGGTCACCTCCCCGCCTGATGGGGCCGATCGGACGGGAGCCAGGAGAGGCTCCGGGGCAACCGGGGTCGCCTTTTGTACAACAGGCTGAGCAGGCCTCGATACGGGGGCTGGTTTTGACACTACGCCCGCACCTTTCTTGACTTCGATCTCGTAGCGCTTGCCGTCTACTCTCACCAGAGCTCGCTTACCGTCAAACTTTTCAACATCTACCCTGTACGCTTTGTCTCCAACTGAAAGTTCAAATGTCTTCATGCTCACTACAGTTCCCCATTTCTCTCCATCTTCACCAGGTTTGAACTTGGCTCCGCTTCGCTCCGCAATTGGTCGAATAGTCGAGTAGTTGAGTAGTTGAGTGGTTGAGTCGTTATCCACTTGACGATTTCCCCACTCGACCACTCAACTAAAAGTGTCAGGAATCCGAAACGTTAGATTCAGGAATCCGAAACGTTAGATTATAGAAAAACGCTACTCAGCAGGATCTGAATACCCTCACACTCATGAATACACATCGTTACCATAATTACAGGGTTTTTCAAGTCCCAAGTCCAACCCCGAAATCGGTGCTTCGGTCGGTAGTGAAGAAGATGTCCAGTCCCAGGGGTCACACTGAACAACCACCAGCCGATGAATCGAAGATGTTTTTCCTTTACAAAGGAATATTTGTATGGTACCTAAATACCCTTTTTCGAATTCCAGGTTTATCGGTTTCCAAATGGGGAGAATACGATCTGTAAGTTGCGGCGCATTCCGAAAAAATAGGAAATTGATCTGTATCACGCTGTAGCGCAGGGCTTTAGCCCTGCATTTTCAAGGAGTTCTCCTCTTCGGCAGGGCTAAAGCCCAGCACTACATTACATTGCCTGAATCAATACAACCTAAAGTGATCGGTTCAGGGTTCAAGGTTTTAACCTCTGAACGTTGAACCGCTGAACCTTACTACTTGTTCTGCAATGAAAAAGAAGGACATCGAGTATTTCAGAAAGCTTCTGACCGAACGTCTGGAAAACCTGCTGGCCGAGGCCAGTGACACAGTATCGGGCATGACAGGTCAGACTGTGAATTTTCCTGACCCCACAGATCGGGCATCACTTGAGGCCGACCGCAACTTCATGCTCCGGATACGAGACAGGGAGCGGAAATTAATCCTGAAGATCCGGGATGCCCTTGATCGAATCGATAAGGGTACGTACGGGATTTGTGAGACCTGCGGCTCTGAGATCTCAATCAAACGCCTTAAGGCCCGGCCAGTGACCACACAATGTATTGATTGCAAGACCAAAGAAGAGGCAATGGAAGATGCCCTTGGGGTTTGAGTCCTCTTGAGTATCTTACATACAAATACCCCCCTGAAGCCCGCCTATGTTGATCTGCATATCCACTCCACGGCCTCTGATGGTTCCCTTTCGCCTGTAGAGATCATCGAAGCCGCCAGGAAGGTGGGCCTTCGCGCCATAGCAATCACAGATCACGATACTGTTGAGGGCTCGGTTGAGGCCTTGCGACACCAGCGTTCCTCTGGCGTTGAGATATTACCCGGAATTGAGATCAGTGTCAGCTTTGACTCTGGTACAATGCATTTATTGGGTTACCTGGTCCGTTTGGATGACGCCTTTTTGAGACAGTCCCTCAAGGTCGTGCAAAAGGCCCGTGCCGACAGAAATGTACAAATCGTAGAAAGGCTTCAAGATCTCGGAGTTGATATAAAGTATGACGAGATCTTGGAGGTTTCGGGTGGGGGCCAGATTGGAAGGCCCCACATTGCCCACGTGCTGATCCAAAAGAGAGTTGTTCAAAGTTTTGACGAGGCCTTCAACAAGCTTTTAAAAAAAGGGCGACCCGCCTATGTCGAAAGATACCGCCTTCTACCTGCCGAGGCAATCCAGACTATTTTGCGTGCAGGGGGTGTCCCTGTGCTGGCTCATCCCTTTACTTTGAACGCAAAGACCGAGGGGGACCTGGACAGGATCCTTGCCGACTTGAAACAGGCCGGACTAAAAGGTGTGGAGGCCTACTATCCAAGCCATGGACCTGAGCTCACTGCCTGCTATGAGCGCCTTGCCTATCGGCATGGGCTTCTTGTCACAGGTGGAACGGATTTTCACGGAACGGCAAAGCCCGGGGTCCATATTGGGATCGGAAGAGGGAACCTGAGGATACCATACCGGCTTGTGGAGGAACTCAAGCGATGTGCCGCTACCCAATCGTCTTGCCCTACTAGCCCTTGACAAAGGCGCTGTAACTCACTATTGACGCATCAAAATCAGGAGTTGAAGCTCCTGGTCACTTGTTCACTAGTTCAAGACAGAAAAATCGAGCCATGGCAGACATAACAGAGTATAGAGATTTTGCAACTGACAACAGACGAAAAGCATGCATATCTCAGAAGGGATTTTATCTCCAGGCGTTCTCATAGCAGGCGCAGGCCTCACAGCAGCAGGCGTTGCTATTGGCTTGAGAAAGCTTGAGATTGAAGAAATACCATCCGTAGGGATACTCTCTGCGGCCTTTTTTGTTGCCTCACTGGTCCATGTGCCTGTAGGTCCGTCTTCGGTCCACCTGATCTTGAATGGCATGCTGGGTTTAATACTTGGCTGGAAGGCATTTCCTGCCATATTGGTTGGCCTATCTCTCCAGGCCCTTCTTTTTCAGTTTGGCGGTATTACAACGCTTGGTGTCAACACCCTGAATATGGCCCTTCCTGCTGTGGTATGCTACTATTTGTTCAAACAGGGCGTGGGAAGGGACAGCAGGCGGTCTGTATTCATGGTGTCAGCCTTCGCATGTGGAAGTTGTGCTATTTTTCTTAGCGGCTTAATGGTGGGCTTATCTCTGTATCTAACGGGGGAGCCCTTTTTACCTGTAGCCAAACTGGTGGTTGCAGCCCATTTGCCGATCATGCTGATTGAGGGATTCCTGACAGCCGCTTGTGTCCTGTTCCTCAGGAAGGTAAAACCTGAACTGTTGGGAGAAAACCACGTTGCTGAATGCATCCGTGGGGCATAGGGGGTATAGGCTACCCTTTCGGTCTTGAGCGTAATTTTTCGAGTCTTGCCACAGACTCTATGTGATAGGTATGAGGAAACATGTCAATAGGCTGAACTTCCACAACGAGATAGTCCTCCTTTAGCAAGGCAAGGTCCCGTGCAAGTGTGGCTGGATTACAGGAGAGATAAACGATTCTGCCGGGAGACAGGCTGCGAACCATTTTTGTCACATCTCTGTGCATGCCTACTCTTGGAGGGTCGATGACCATCACATCAGGCCTGTCCGTGACATCCTTGAGGCCTTCTTTGATGTCTTTGCATATAAACTGACAGTTCTGGATACGATTCTTCTGGCAGTTTTTTTGTGCATCCCGCACAGCCCCTTCTGAAATCTCAATCCCTATAACCTTTCTTGCACCATCAGACAAAAATATCGGGATCGTACCGGTTCCGCTGTACAAATCCACTACAGTTTCCTTGCCTGTCAGCCCGGCGTAGGCCTTCACGGTTTTATAGAGAAGTGCAGCCCCAGCAGTATTCGTTTGAAAAAAGGAATTAGCCGATATCTCAAACTCAAATCCAGCAATCTTGTCAGTGATGAAAGGCTCCCCTGAAAGGAGTATCTCCCACTGGCCAACAGCAATCCCGGCTTTCCTTGTGTTGATATTATTAACAACTGAGATGACGTTTTCGTGCTTTTGGTACAGCAGATCGGCCAGGGGTTGAACCCAGGGCCTTTGCTCTTCTGATGTAATGATATTAACCATCCACTTGTCACGGCTTGAAGCGTGCCTAAGCATCAAAAATCGCCAAAACCCCTTGTGAGACTTCAGTCCGTAAGGCGGTATGCGGCTTTCTTTGACATAGTGTCGCACATCACCCAGGATCTTGTTTCCCGTATCCGGCAGGAGCAGGCAGGCCTCAGTGTCGAGAACCTTGTCAAAGGTGCCCGGCACGTGAAGACCCAGGGCAAAGTCCTTGGGTATGTCCTTCCTGGAGAGTTCCTCGGGCAGCAGCCACCTCCGGTCAGAAAAGGAAAACTCCATCTTGTTGCGGTAGGCAAATATCTTCTCGGATGGCGTGACGGGATGCACCCGGATGTTTGTGAGTTGACCGATGTGTTCCAGGGATTCGACTATGTGCTCCCTTTTGAAAAAAAGCTGCTTTTTGTAATCAAGAAATTGCCACGTACATCCGCCACAAAAACCACAATAGCGGCACGGTGGCTCTACCCTGAAAGGCGATGCGGCTATCAATTCAACAAGGCGCGCTTCAGCGTGATTCTTTTTCTTCTTAAGTACCCTGACTCGTACCTCATCGCCGGGCACGGCCCCTTCCACGAACATGGCCAGGCCATTCACCCGCGCAAGACCTTGGCCACCAAGAATCAACTTTTCGATCCTTAATTCCAGAATCTGTCCTTTTCTCACAGTCATGTTCTCACCTGGGTTGAGCGGTTCAACGTTCACGGTTCCCGGTTGAAGAGCCCCTGGCCCAGACCCTGGCCCAGACCGGGATTATGAGCTTAGTATATTAATTTAAGCACGTCGCGCCAGGGCGGGCCGGGACTACATGGGCACCAAAATCATCTTGGGATGTCGCGCCAGGGCAGGCCTAACTGGCTGTTAACAAAAGGATG
>DAOVOU010000009.1 GCA_030629475.1 Desulfobacterales bacterium
ACGCCAAACAATCTCTCTGCCGTATATCGTGGCCCTGATTGTGAACTACTAATTGCATTGATAAATCGACACGATCGTATTACATAATGGTTCAATTGCGTAATATGAGGAGAAACTTAGGGGCTTTGCCCCAATTCGTCATCTCTGCTGATATCAGAAAAAAGTTTGGGAGCTTGGAAATGAAATGACAAAATCAGCACGACACCTTTTAGCCATTCTTGCTCTCCTATGCATCGTAGGAGGATTTCTATCCCTGCCGGATGGCGCTCTTTGTGAATCCCCTGATCCTTATGCTGCCACCCGCCAGCGCATGGTTTTGCACCAATTAAGGGCACGGGACATCACCGATCCCAAGGTCCTTAAAGTCATGGGCACGGTTAAGCGGCACCTCTTTGTAAGCCCCTCGCGCGCTTCTCAAGCGTATGCTGATCACCCGCTCCCTATAGGGGAAGGTCAAACCATCTCTCAGCCGTACATCGTGGCCCTCATGACGCAAATACTGGATATCAAGCCCGGAGAAAAGGTCCTTGAAATAGGCACGGGCTCTGGTTATCAGGCCGCTGTGCTCAGTCATTTTACGGATCACGTATGGAGTATTGAGATTCGAAAAGGGCTGGCCGAAAATGCCTCAAAACGTCTTAAGGCCCTGAGCTATGATAAAATCAGGGTCAAACACGGGGACGGATACTATGGATGGCCCGAATATGCCCCCTTTGATACCATTATGGTAACGGCAGCGGCGAATCATGTTTCCCCTTCCCTCCTGGACCAACTCAAGATGGGCGGCCGTCTTCTCATCCCATTGGGAAGCACCACGTACTATCAAACCCTCACCAAGATCACCAAAACACCGAAAGGAAACGAGGTAGAACACTTACTGGGGGTCGTGTTTGTACCGATGGTGGGCAAGATTCTGGAGGAGTAACATAGGATTGCGGCCTAAACATTCTGTTGCGATCTCACGCGGGGCCTTCCAATTCGAATGATGGCTAACAAGGACAGGGCGAGCGCATAGCTAAGCGACGCCAGTAGCAGAACGGTCTTGAAACCGAAGCTTATAGCTATGAGTACAGCCAGGACAGAGCCTACCACCGAAATACTGGCATTCACAGCCCATGCCCACGGAATCGCGCTCTCAAGGTAGAGGCTCAAGGTGCGAACACCCGTTGGAAAAAACATCCCCATCAAGAATCCCAAAGGTAGGATGACCAAAAAGGCAAAGCCATAGCGCATCCAGAGGGGCCACGCTATGGCCAGCATCAACAGTCTATCCAGCAAGAAGGCATACGCAAGGAGTAATACGGGGGTCATGACTAAAACCGGGAACCGGCTCAGAGCATTTTGGATTTTGGATTTTGGATTTTGGATTTTGGGAAAGCTTGACTTCGTGTCGGATCTAAGCAACAAGCTTGAATCCGCAATCCGAAATCCGAAATCCGAAATCGTATAGCTTCCGAGGGCCGAGGCCGTAAGGAGAGAAAAGAGGACCGCTGAAAAGGCGTAGACTGGTTTTGCCAAAAATAAGATGAAACGCTGGATCAGGCAAATTTCCGTGAGCATAAAGGCAATCCCGATCAGGGCAAAGTAGCTCAAGAACCAGGACAAAGGGGGGAGCCCCGCCTTTTTTAGTGGAAGGGTTATCAGAACAAGGCTGATCACGACAGCCTGAAAGAATATGAGATGAATCAGGTATCCTCCCTCCAGAAATAACTGCCATTTGTTGCCCACCGCACGGTACAACGAAATAACTTTGTCCATCCTGAAGTTGTGATAAAAGAAGGGCCTGTCATCTGTAACGGGCCGCACGTCAAAGAGGTATGCATTGAAGAATGCCTCTCTGGTGCGTGGGCTCAGGATCCTTTCAATCATGTCATGATAGATGGGACCTGGAAAACGGTTGTATTTGTTGGCCTCTGCTCTCTGCATCTCCGGATAGTAGACAAGATCGAAGCGAAGCCTGCCGCAAAACCCTTTTATCCGGCCGATCTCTTGGGGTTCAAACGGGCTTCTTTTGACCAGAAGGGTAAAGGTACCCCAGCTCCTGATTGCCGCAATATGCCGTTCGGGGTTCTTGACACCTATGGCCTCAAGAGCCGCATATGCCAATGCTACCAACCTTGGTTCGTGGCGGGGCGGCGGCAGGAGATACCTGCTTACCGTTAGAAGGCCTTTGGGTGTGAGGGCGTTGATATAGGCCTTGAAGGCCTCTACCGTAAGGGTGTAGTCCTCAGAAAGGCCATAAAGACCGGAGGAAACTGCCCCCAGGCTATCGGTCACAGGAAGCTGGATCACATCAAAGCGTTTTGGGGTTTTGAGAAGAAAACTCCTTGCTTGTTCTTCAACTGCTGTAGCCTCGTCCTCATAGAGCTTGCCGCTGAAATCCTTAAGGGAATCCCTCATAACCCGGAGCACCAGTGGGTTGGTATTGGTCGTCACGATATTTTTTGCTCCATGATAACGGGCTATGAGAATGTCAAGACCACCCAGGGGCTCGATGATCAGGACATGGTCGGGGTCTCCAATTGCATACGGAAGGGAAGCCGGAAGAAACTCTATAAAGGCCAAGCGATCCATATTCCCTGTGAAGCGGGTCACTGCATTGAGATGCCCGCCGTCCAGACAGAGACCTAACTGTTCCGGGAGCCTTCCCTGGAACTCAAGGCTAAGACCTGGTGCAAAGCGGACCGCCCTGCTCTCAATCACGTCAAGCCGGGCTGCTGGGTGCCATTGGGTCTCCAGGGTCCGGGCATCAGGATATCTTAGGGCCACCTTTAGGGCCTTGTAAGGTGAAATATTAAGGGACAGAAACCCGGGCCTCATGACGACCAGGACGCACAAAAGCAGCATCCAGGGGCCGCGTACAAGATTGACCTTCCACCCATTGGTGCTAAAGGCCAGAGAGGCGAATACCGAGAGCAAGCAGACAAAAACAACTGTTCCTGCCTCCCCGGCAAAGGAATATATTGAGAATATGGCTACGCAACCCAGGCCCGCGCCCACCAGGTCGCAGGCGTACAGCCGGTTGATGGCCTCTGCCTTGGAGGTGTAAACCAGGGCCAGGATCAAACCTGCAAAGAAAAAGGGAATTGCCAGTACGCCGTAGTAGCCAAGTAGATAGACCCACTGATAGCGGTCCCAGATGATACGGGCCGGGTCAAAGGGGATGATATTTGAGGACCAGTAGGCACCGAGCGTGGTCACGGAGAAACCAAGCGCCAGGAGTGCCAGAGTCGGGCGCAGGGAAAGGGTTTTGATCCTCGGCACCATCATCAAAAACGTGCCGCTTGCACCGTAACCCAGGAAGGCAATGCTCACCACCATGAAAGCAAAATGGTGCCAGAGCGCCACTGAGAATAGGCGCGTCAAGGAGACCTGGAGCATGAGTGTAGCCAGGGAGGTCAGGCCTACCCCTGCAAAAAGGCCGGGTCCCATGGTATTTCGGATTTTAGATTTCGGATTGCGGATTTGACCTAACCCCGTTAAGTGGGCTTCGCTAAAAAAATACCGTAGGCGTTCACAGGTTCAGAGTTCACCGTTCAGGGTTACCTTTCTGTAGGCGTTCACAGGTTCAGAGTTCACCGTTCAGGGTTGCTTTTCTTTTGTTAACCTTCACTAACCCCAAACCTTGAACCTTTGAAGCCTGAACCTCTGAACCCTGAACCCATGAACCTCTGAACCCTGAACCCGTGAACGGTTACAAAACACCATACCACCCGAATAGACGGCCTGGGTCAACAAAAATTTGAATTCTCTGGCTTGATGTGCTAAATATCGCGTCGGAACTTCTACAACTTATTGGAATTTCCACGACTTTAGTCGAGTAGCCCGCCCTGCCCGCCCTGGTGCGACAGCGAATCGAAACTGCTGATGCAAAGCAAACCCGGTCTGGGCCAGGGGCGCGACATGCTTGAATGAAGGTGTAGTCCCTGCAAACCAGGTCTGGGCCAGGGTCAAGTGGGAAAATGGTCAAATGGTTGACGACTGGACTACTCAACCACCCCGCCTGCCAACGCCTGGTTTGCCGGGTAATTGTAACGGCGACACCCGCCTGCCATGGCCATATACGGCATGCAGTGTACATGCTAGCATGTCTGGCAATGGCGGGCAGGCAAATGGCACTGGCGGGCAGGTCGACGACTTTGCCAGCAGCGGAGCGAAGCGGAGCTAACTTTATGATATGACTAAAGAATTGATCATCAATGCTATGGACCACGAAACGCGAGTTGCCTTTGTAGGGAACGGAAACCTCGAGGAGCTCTTCATTGAAAGACCCAAAGGCTCAGACATTGCAGGCAATATTTACAAAGGACGGGTCGTGCGCGTGCTTCCCGGTATGGAAGCAGCATTTGTTGACATAGCTCTTGAGCAGGCTGCTTTTATCTATGTGGCGGATGTCTTGAACCATTACCATGAGTTTGAGTATTTCATGCAGTTACTCTCTGATGAGGGCAAAAACGCTCTAACCGACATTGAAAGGGAGAGTCGCCCCGCTTGCCTGGACCAAGAGCTCATGATTGAAGATCTCCTTCATGAGGGGCAAGAAATTATAGTCCAGGTGTCCAAGGCTCCTATTGGAAACAAAGGAGCCAGGATTACAACCAGGATATCACTGCCAGGTCGTTTTCTGGTCCTCATGCCTACCACAGATCACATTGGGGTTTCTCGGCGTATAGAAGATGAAGATGAGCGAAGACGGCTAAAGGAAACCTTGGCAGGCCTCCGCCCTGAAAACTGCGGCGTCATTGCAAGGACGGTCAGTGAAGGGGTCAACAGGGAAAAACTTGCAAATGAAATGGACTTTCTCATGTCTCTGTGGCTGGACATTCAAAAAAAGGGGGCCAATGCACCGGTGCCCAGTCTGCTGCACAAAGAGCTAAACGTGACCCTCAGAGCGGTCCGGGATCTCTTTACCCATGAAGTTGACAATCTCGTCATTGATTCCAGGGGGGGGTACGAAGAAATCTTGAAATTTTTAGATACATTCATGCCGAGGCTTAAAGCATCCGTCGAACTGTATGAGGACAGCGAGCCTATTTTTGATGCTTACAACCTCGAATCCGAAATATCCCGTGCCCTGAAGAAGAAGGTCTGGCTCAAATCCGGAGGGTATATAGTCATCGAGCATACTGAAGCCTTGGTGGCAATTGATGTCAATACTGGCCGGTACGTGGGAAGACATAATCTAGAGGAGACCATTCTCAAGACGAACCTCGAAGCGGTCAAGGAAATCGCTTATCAGATCAGGCTCCGGGATATCGGTGGACTGATAATTATTGATTTTATCGACATGGAAAAAAAATCAAATCGAGAGAGGGTGTGCAATGCCCTGAAGGAGGCCCTCAAGAAAGACCGGAGCAAGACCCATGTGCTTCCCGTGTCTGAGTTAGGGCTCATCGAAATGACGCGAAAGCGCACCCGCGAGACTCTAAACCGCATGCTTTGTGAACCATGCTTTTACTGTGAGGGCGAAGGGTATCTCAAGTCGAAACGCACGGTTTGTTACAATATCTATCGGGATATGCGCCGGGAGTCTGGCGAGATGCTGGCTCCGCGCATCACTCTGATAGTACACCCCGAGATTGCGGAGCTGCTTCTGGGGGAGGAGAGTTCCCTAATAGATTCCCTCGAAGTAGCCCTGAATAAAAAGATTATCGTTAGGCCTGATCCACATTTTCATATCGAGCAATATGAGATGTATGAAATGCACAAGAATTACCTTGACAGGGAGCCTTGATTATCTATAAGGTTTGCTGTGTTTGCTGTGTTTGTTGTGTTTGTTGGGTTTGTTGTGTTTGTTGGGTTTGTTGGGTTTGTTGTGTTTGTTGGGTTTGTTGGGTTTGTTGGGTTTGTTGTGTTTGTTGTGTTTGTTGGGTTTGTTGTGTTTGTTGGGTTTGTTGGGTTCATTTTCAAGATCTTAGCTTATTAAGATGGTTGTTTAGGCGCAGTTCCTTAGTTCTAGAATTCGTGTTTTTTGTGGCAGAAAACAGAATGTTCAAAACAGCGCGGTTTTTTGTGGAATACGATTTCTTATGTTTCGGTCATTTGAGCTTTAGAGATTCGGTCATTGTTTCGAATTTGCGGCTGACGCCTTGAGAACAGTACGATATTCGAATTTCGTATTTTCCGGCTTGTCCGGGTTGGGAAGGTTACTAACATGTACGCTGTAATATCCACTGGGGGCAAACAATACAAAGTCTCGGAAGGGGAAACATTAAGGGTTGAGAAGATTCCGGGTGAGATAGGCGCGGCTGTCTCCTTTGATCGTGTACTCATGTTTTCCAATGGCAAGACGGTTAAGGTCGGTCAGCCGACACTTACTGATGTGGCTGTGACAGGTCACATCGTGGAACAAGGAAAGGCCAAAAAGGTCATTGTTTTCAAATATAAACGGCGGAAGCGTTATCGTAGGAAACTGGGCCATCGGCAGCAATACACGGCACTTAGGATTGATACCATTCAAACAACATAGAGAAAGCCTTTAGTTCCTTAGTTCTAGAATTCGTGTTTTTTTTCGGCAGAAAATAAATCCGAATATCGAATGTCGAAATCCGTACTGTTCTCAAGGCGTGAGCCGCAAACAAATTCAAAACTCGAATTTCCAAATGTTCAAAACAGCGCGGTTTTCTCAGGAATACGATTTCTTATGTTTCGGTCATTTGAGCTTTAGAGATTCGGTCATTGTTTCGAATTTGCGGCTGACGCCTTGAGAACAGTACGATATTCGAATTTCGTATTTTCCGGCTTGTCCGGGTTAAGGAGCAAAAAAGCTATGGCACACAAGAAAGCAGGCGGGAGTTCACGAAATGGCCGTGACAGCGCCGGTCAGAGGCGTGGGGTGAAGCGTTTCGGTGGGCACAAGGTTTCGGCAGGTAATATACTGGTGCGACAGATCGGGACGAAGATACACCCCGGCAACAACGTGGGCATGGGGAGGGATTACACACTCTTCGCCAAAATCGATGGACTCGTCACTTTTGAACGTATGGGACGATCCAGAAAAAGGCTCAGCGTTTATCCCGTGTCAGCCTGAGGGGCGATATCCGGAGAGTCCATATTCTGAACTTGATAGTATGGCAATTTCCTTTTGCTGGCTTGCAAGTATTTGTCAAAGGATCGCGGTTGCGCAGCTCGTTTCGGTGCTCGGTTGTGGGAGCGGCTTTCTAGCCGCGACAATCGGGGCTGAAAGCCCCTCCCACGAGCAGCGCAACCGATAGACCGTAGACGTTAACTTGACAAGAGCCGGGAGAAGAGACGTCCCGTCGGCCACACGGGATATATGAAATTCATTGATGAAGCGTCGATCACTGTCCAGTCTGGGGATGGCGGAAATGGCTGCGTGAGTTTTAGACGCGAGAAATACGTTCCCAGAGGCGGACCAAACGGTGGAGATGGCGGCAAGGGCGGTGATGTACTTTTCGAAACCACACTCCGTATGCACACCCTTTACAGCTTCAATTTCAAAAGACATTTCAGGGCTGAACGAGGGAAACACGGTCGAGGGAAAAATCAGTCAGGAAAAAGCGGCAAGGACCTGATCATCTTCGTCCCTCCCGGCACTTTAGTCAAGGAGGCCGAAACCGGGCGCGTACTCAAGGAGTTTGTGCGGAGCGGTGAATCTTTCTTGGTGGCTCGTGGTGGACGGGGTGGCCTTGGAAATCAACATTTTGCATCGCCAAGGAAGCGTGCACCCCGATACGCCCAAGAAGGTCAACCCGGCCAGACCCTTTCCTTGAAACTTGTGCTAAAACTCCTGGCCGATGTTGGCATCATAGGGCTACCGAATGCAGGCAAGTCTACCCTGGTGTCAAAGCTTTCCTCCGCACGTCCCAAGGTTGCCGACTACCCCTTTACAACGCTAACACCCACCCTCGGCGTGGTTGAGCCTCAGGAAACCGACCCCTTTGTCATAGCCGATATCCCGGGACTTATTGAAGGTGCGCACCGCGGGGTGGGTCTTGGAACCAGGTTTCTGAGACACGTGGAGAGGAGCCGATTTTTGCTTCACCTGATCGATCTTTCCTCCGTTCCATCGGAAGACCCCCTTAGCCCGTATCATACTGTCAATCAGGAGCTCCG
Organism: Desulfobacterales bacterium; assembly: GCA_030629475.1. Lineage (GTDB taxonomy): Bacteria > Desulfobacterota > Desulfobacteria > Desulfobacterales. The sequence continues at coordinate 8,077 of DAOVOU010000009.1, forward strand.
GCAGTTCAGTCCATCCCTTGGCCGAAAACCCCAGGTAATTGCATTGAACAAGGTAGACAAACCCGGTACCCATGCTGTGGCGGAAAAACTTCGCAATGCCCTTCAGCCATTGAATCCCGACGTATGGGTCATTTCAGCCATCACGGGTGAGGGCCTGGAGCGATTAAGAGACCATTTGGCTGGGCTTGTGGAGAAGGTCAGACAGGCTGAGTTCGATAAAATCGAGGTAACTACTCAGGTTCAAAGTTCCGGGTTCACGGTTAACCGCTGAACCGTTGAACCGTTGAACCTTTTTATCTTGAACCGTGAACCTGACAACCTAAGTAGTTACAAATCGAGAAAACCCGAGTCAACACATGACTGTTAGACAGGAACGTCTTCAAATTCGAAGAAACCTCTTTGACCGTGTCAGGCGAGCTGTCGTCAAGGTTGGCAGCGGGGTGCTCACCCATAAACAGGGTCTCAACGATAGAGTGATAAGACGCCTGGCCCGAGAGGTGTCTGTGCTTATGGACCAGGGGCGTCAGGTGATCCTTGTCACTTCCGGGGCCATTGCCTCGGGGATGAAAAAGGTGGGTATGGCTGAAAGGCCTTCTGATATCCCACACAAGCAAGCGATTGCCGCTATAGGACAGTCCCGGCTCATGTTAGAGTACGAGAAGTCCTTTGCTCGTTATCAAAAGAAAGCGGCTCAAATCCTGTTGACCAGAGATGACCTCTGCAACCGGAGGCGTTATCTGAATGCCCGCAATACCATCAACGTTCTCTTGGATTGGAAGATTGTTCCTGTCATCAACGAGAATGATACAGTGGTTGTGGAGGAGCTCAAATTCGGAGACAATGACAACCTGTCGGCCATGATTACCCATTTGATGGATGCCCAGATACTGGTCAACCTGACCGATATTGACGGCTTTTATGACAAAAACCCGGCGGCCCACAAAGACGCCTTGCTCATACCCATGGTGTCCAGGATCGACCGTGCCATGGAAAGGGCAGCCTGTGATATTCCAGGGGCTTTCGGCATGGGCGGGATGTCGAGCAAGATCCAGACAGCAAAGAAGGTCACCACGAGCGGAATTCCTATGGTCATTGCAAGCGGCCTTAAACCAAACATCCTGAAAAAACTCTTTGAGGGCCGGGACATGGGAACCCTTTTTCTCCCAAGAAAGGAAAAGATGGGCAGTCGGAAATGTTGGATTGCTTTCACTCTAAAGGCAAAAGGTACCGTCAAGGTAGACAGAGGAGCAGCCAGGGCCATCCGCAAAGACGGCAGAAGCCTGCTGCCGATTGGTATTCTGGATGTTGAGGGTGACTTTGGTATAGGCGCTGCGGTCAGTTGCATAGACCTGGATGGGGTGGCTTTTGCCAGGGGGCTTGTAAACTATAGGGCCACTGACATCAGGAAGCTCATGGGCCTTAAGACCAACCAGATCGAACAGCGATTGGGATATAAGCACTACGACGAGGTGATTCACAGAGATAACCTGGTGATTACGGTGGACAAGGAGGGAACTGTATGTCAATAGAAAAGGCCATCACGGATATGGCCCGAGATGCAAAAGAGGCTGCAAAGGTGGTGGCCCGTCTAAGTACGCAGAAAAAAGACGAGGCATTAGAACGCATTGCCCAAAAGCTCCTTGATGAGGCCGCCACGATCAAGCAGGAAAACGAAAAGGACCTGGAAGATGCAAGAGAAAAAGGGCTTTCAGAGGCCATGATCGACCGTCTCACGGTCAGTGATGCGGTCATAGAATCGATGGCACAGGGCCTGCGAGACGTAGTAAGGCTCCCCGACCCGGTGGGAAGGATTACCGGTATGTGGCTGCGCCCCAACGGTCTCCAGGTTGGTCGCGTGCGCATTCCCTTAGGCGTTATTGGGATGATCTATGAGTCGAGACCGAATGCCACTATCGACGCTGCAGGGCTTTGCCTGAAGGCCGGCAATGCGGCGATCCTGCGCGGCGGCTCAGAGGCCTTTCACTCAAATGCCATTCTGGCCCAGATCATCCAGGGGGCACTTCGGGAAACCGGCATACCGGAAGCTGCTGCCCAGGTGGTCCCGGTAAGGGACAGGACTGCCGTGAACGTGCTCCTTGCTCAGGAGGGATATGTGGACCTCATCATCCCCAGGGGAGGTGAGGGACTGATCCGTTTTGTGGCTGAAAATTCCAAGATCCCTGTCCTCAAACACTATAAAGGTGTCTGCCATGTCTTTGTAGATAAGGATGCAGACCCTGGTATGGCTGAAAAGATTTCGTACAATGCCAAGGTGCAGCGCCCAGGCGTTTGCAACGCCATGGAAACCCTTCTGGTCCATGAAGCTGTAGCCGGGTCATTTCTCCCTCAAATGGCCAAGCGCTTCGGGGAGGCGGGCGTGGAGCTGCGGGGGTGTCCTAAGACCTGTCAGATCGTGCCGGAGGCCAAAAAAGCCTCTGAGGAGGATTGGTCAGCCGAGTATCTGGACTTGATCCTTGCGGTCAAGGTGGTTGCCTCTATGGAAGAGGCCATGGACCACATTGCGCGGTACGGATCAGCCCACACCGAGGCGATTGTCACCTCGGACTATGCCCGGGCACGGCAATTTCTGAGGGAGGTGGATGCCTCCGTGGTCCTGGTAAATGCCTCTACGCGGTTCAATGACGGGGGAGAGCTCGGTCTGGGGGCCGAGATCGGGATCAGCACTTCCAAACTTCATGCTTACGGACCCATGGGGCTGGAGGAGTTGACAACCACCAAGTTTGTGGTTTTTGGAGACGGACAAGTCAGAACTTAGTACTTAGTTCTAAGATTCGTGTTTTTTGTGGCAGAGAATGTTTTTCGTATTCAATTTGAAGTGAGCTAAAGTGCCTAAAGTGAGCTAAAGCCCGCCCTGGTGCTACCTGGTCGGATCGGCCTGCCTTGCTTTTAGCATGCTGTATGTCTCGGTCAGGCTACTATGATTACAAGCCAGGTCTGGGCCAGGGTTAATGTGCACGCCTTCGGCGTGGTCAGTCTCAAAAACAGGTTGCGCCGGAGGTGCATTCCTCAACTTTAGGCACTTTAGTTCACTTTAGGCACTTTAGGCACTTCTTTTTGGTTCCGGCTTGTCCGGGCTAGGGTGTATTTGTGCGATTAGGCCTTTTTGGGGGTACCTTCAATCCGATCCACTTGGGCCACCTCAGGGCTGCGGTAGAGGTCCGAGAGGCTTTCAACCTGGACAGACTCTTGTTAATCCCGTCGGCCAACCCTCCTCACAAGAGGGCCGATCATGTGGCCAATGCTGAGGATCGTTTGGAAATGGTCCGCCTGGCCATACAGGATGAGCCCTCCCTTGAGGCCTCTGACGTAGAACTGGCTCGTCCCGGCCTCTCATACACGATCGAGACCTTGCGATACTTCCAGGAGCGGTTTGGTCCTGAAAGTGACATCCATTTTATTGTCGGCCAGGATGCCTTTTCGGAAATCACCACATGGAAGTCGTATCAGGGGCTTTTTGAGACTGCTCATTTCATTGTGATGACCCGTCCCCGCTCAAAGCTGCGTAGCCTGGAGGACTTTATCCACACCCAGATATCTGCAGAGTATCAATACGATCCCATATCCAACCGATACAGCCACCCCCGGTGGTGCACCATCTTCTGTCTGAATATCACTTACCTGGATATTTCGGCCACCGAGATACGAGAATGGATCAGACGGGGTCGCTCCATCCGTTTCCTCGTCCCCGACGTGATCCAGGGCTTTATTAACAAAAAGGGACTCTACCGATGACGCTACCCTACGAGCCGACTCTTGACCCTTACGTGAAAGCAGCCCTTGCTATGAAGGCATTTGATGTAGTCGTTCTTGATGTGCACGAATTGGCGTCCTTTGCGGACACCTTTATCATATGCAGCGGCCGGTCCCACCGCCAGGTCTCGGCCATTGCCGAATTCATAGAACACGACTTGAAGAAACAAGGGATCAAGCCTCTGGGTGTAGAGGGTCTCCAAGAAGGACACTGGGTTCTTATGGACTATGGCGATGTGGTCATTCACGTCTTCTATGAGCCGGTACGGATTTCCTATGACCTTGAAGGCCTGTGGTCAGATGCCAGGCGGATCGAGTTCGGCGAGACCCAATCCGGGCAAGCCGGAAAATACGAAATTCGAAATCCGACACGAAGTGAAGCTTGCGCTAACCACGAAACAAATACGAATGTCCAAAGCACAAAATCCTAAACAACATGTGCATACGAATACTTGCATTTCTATAATGTGCGAGAGAGAATAACGTTTTGAACATTTGGTATTTGAATTTTGAATTTGTTTGCGGCTCACGCCTTGAGAACAGTACGGATTTATTCATAGGGGTGTGAGAATCTGGGAATGTTCCCGGCCTAAGGGGCTAATGGCTTGAGATACCCGATCATTGCTTATGAAAAAACTCACAGGTAAGCCATCCGATAAACAAGAGGTTCTTCCCCTTATCAGTCCCAAAGACCTCTTGAGGCTCCCGGGTAAGAAGGCCCTTGAACTGATTCTTGAGTCGCCCAGACCTGTTACACTGGTGCAATCGTTGGCCGAAGAAGATCTCTTCTGGCTTATCCAGGAGATTGGTCCTGAGGATGCCCTTCCGATCCTGTCCCTTGCCTCCAATGATCAGTGGCAGTATCTGCTGGACCTGGAGCTGTGGACAAAGGACCGCCTGGAAATCGATTCGGTCAATCGCTGGCTGCACCTTCTGCTCGAGGCAGACCCAGAGAGGTTCCTGATCTGGGGACTGCGCGAGCATACCGAGCTTATCGAGCTCCATCTTTTCAAGCACATCGAGGTCAGAATAATGGAAGAGGATGAATCGCCATCCGATTTCGGTGAGGGCTATTTCAGCTTGGACGGCCTCTTCTATATCCGGATCAAGCATGAAAAGTACGAACAAACCATCAGGCAATTCCTTGAGCGACTTGTGGATCATGACCTCAACAGATTTCGTGAGGTCTTACTGGAATTGGCCGGAGTCCTGCCAGCAGAGGTAGAAGAGAAGACATACAGACTAAGAAATGTTCGGTTGGCTGAAAAGGGTTTCCTCCCCTTTGAGGAGGCCGTCGGGATCTATCAGTACTTGAGCCCTCAAAGCCTTCTTGAAAAGGAGCCTCAGCTTCGCAAAGTCACACAAGACCAACAGCTCTCTCAGCCCGTACCTGTCTCCACGTCGCTGCTTATCCGGGATCAGGACCTTTTTTACATCGCTTTGAAACGCACACAGGATAGCCGTATTCTGGAACGACTTCAGATGGAATTTACTGCAATGTGCAACCAGATTGTTTCAGCAGATGGCCTTATGATCCGGGACAAAGAAAACCTGGCGGATGTGGTAAGAAAGGCTTGTGGATATTTGGGTATTGGCCTCGAAAAAGTGACTGGCAGAGACCCACATAAGGCTGCTCGCTTACTTCAAAAGTTTCCTTTACACCACGTCTTTCGCGTAGGTTATGGCGCTGCCCTGAAGCTCCGATGGAACACAGAAAAATGGCTCAAAAAGAGCTGGTTCGTCAGGGAGTCGTTTGCGCTCAGCTTCTGGGGGGATTACTGGGAAGGGATACTGGAAGGCCTACTCAGAAAACGGCCTCTTTTTTACACAGGTTTTTTTGAGGGCGAGCCATACCGTGAGTTTAAGACCTTAGAAGAGATCACACGCTGCCACAGAGCCCTTGATCAGATCATGGCCCTGGATCACCTCCTGTCTCTGTTGTTTGCTCAAACCGCTGTCGTTCACCCGGTTCAAGCCTATCACCCGGTTACTTACAAAAATCTTCTTTTGACCTGCTGGGCCAGACATCACCTGGGCCTACCAGAAGAAACAAAGTCCCTTGGCATCGAGGTATTGAAGATCTTTTTCAGAAATCTTTGGGTAAAAGAAGCAAGGCCGTATCGGGTGGACACAAAAATGAAACAGGCATTTTTGGACTGGCTTCAAATGCGATCTGATCAGGCTATCGATGAGATTCTAAGCCGAGTGGGCAAAACCTTTGAACGCCTCTTTGGCGAGCTTGAAAAGGAATATGGATCAGTTTCCCTGAAGGATCTCGATCCGAGATACATCAAGCATTTCCTGGTCACACCTTCTGCGGCGGATTAAGTGAAGGTGAAAGTTCGGATAATGGTGCGAGACTACCTTTTTATTGGCAGGTAAGCGAGTATAGGCGTATATGACCAAGGGCTGAACTTGACGCTACTCCGTGGCGCAAGTTAGCCTTACATTAGTCAGTTGCGTACATTTCCACATATTACCACTTAACCACTGCCCCACCATCGGCCAAAAGCGGCCCCCGTTACTGCACCTCCGAACTAGCTGAAACAATCTCACGATATACAGGAATCCGATTTATACCTGCATTTGCGCAAAGAAAGGATAAGAAACACCACGGCCGCTTTGCCAGCCCCGTTAGATCAAAGTGGCGCAAACTCGTTTACGGCTTGATAGATATCATGAATTGGCTTTTAGCAATGGAGTATCTGTGAAAGTATCTAGCGGGGCCAGCTTAATGTCAAAGCCGCCAGAGCTGCTGAAATCATGGAACATCAGAAACAGCTCTATCCTGTTTATCGATGATTGCATAACCTCGGGCAAGCTTTGCTATGAACCCCTTGTAGGTTTGAACAACCACGTAGATGGTTTGGCGTGGGTATGCGTAGCGGGTTAGGTGTATTACCTTGAAGCCAATTGATGATTCAATCAGAATACCCCGCGTCGATCTAAAAATTGTCGTCGTCGGTGTTGTCTTCAAAGATCTTTTTACGCTCTATCCCTTTACCCTGAGGTTCAATATCGAAGGCAAAATGTGTTTATGAGAATACCAGTAAAGGGATAGAATTACAGCCATTCTCGTTCGGAAGTTCACTTTCCCTTGCCCCTTTTTCATAATCCTATTCTCCATTAATTTAAGAGGGATAAGGTGTGGAAACTTTATCAAGTCAGGCGATACAATTTCTCCATTATCTTGCATAGTTGCAATAAGTTTCTCAAATCGCTCAGATTCGTATTCTGCCTTAAGTTCTTTCTGCAAACCTATGACTGGGGTGAGAAACGTTGAGAAGTGATCAAGCAGACTTAGCAGGGGGATGCTTTCACCCACCAAATCTTCACCCAATATGGAGGATCTGCGCGTGTAAGCCTGAATGCTGCTCTTCATCTTAGGAACCTTACGTAACTCTGCTAAAAATCCGTTTGCCTCGTCTATTAAGGTTTCAATATTATCTAAGGATCTCAGCGGTCGTTTCTCAAGCAAGAATTTCCCCTCATAAACCCAACCGACGAAATGTCTGAGAAGATGACGCATGAAAATTTGGCGTGGTTGACTCGAGTTCTGTATGTGATCGATAAGAAATCCCCAACAAGTTTTGAAGTAAAAAGACCTGTTGCCAAGAAAACCGATCATAAAGTCAAATATATCAGCAAAGGCGTTGTCGGCCAGATTTCTAAAGGCTGAGATGTGTACATCTGATTTCTTGGCAAGTCGGTCTATGGTGTTTTTGATTTCATAATGTTTCCTACTTATAACCTCCCATCTAAGACATAAAACATGTCCAATCTCGTGGATGAGGCACCACCAATATGTATCGGGGTACAACGCATGGCTGAAAGGAACATGCAGATTTTCTACAAAGTGCATAGGTTCGTTTTTTAGACCAATTGAAATATAACCACGCCATGAAGGCTTGTCCTTTATAAGATAATTCAATAAGTTACATGGAATCGATGCCAAAGCCATCAAAAGTTTCTGTAATCCCCCTTTTATAGGCGAAAAGAGATGTTCATCAT
>DAOVOU010000114.1 GCA_030629475.1 Desulfobacterales bacterium
CTTTGCGATTGGAGTAATGGAGTACTGGAGTGATGATAAAAGTGAACTAAAGTGAGCTAGAGTGCCTAAAGTACCTAAAGTTAGTTAATGAATCTTTTGTTATTCCATAACCTTAGTTCACTTTAAGTTCATTTTAGACACTTTAGACACTGTTGTTACTGCCCACTACTCCAATACTCCCTGGCCCAGACCGGGATTATAAGCTTAGCAGATAAATTGAAATAAGTCGCGCCAGGGCGGGCCAACACTCCATTATTCCGTGTGGATGGCACAAACCTGCCCGCCAATGCCTGTTCACCCATGCCGAACCGCGCGGACTTATTCATGGCAGGCGGACCTAACGAGGGCACCCGCGGCAGGCGATGGCAGGCGGGTCAACTGCTACTAGAAGCTGCCTGATTTCAATAAGTTGTACAACTTCCGGAAAGTGCTTATGCAAGACGTAGCTGCTATCATTTTGGCCGCTGGTAAGGGCACGCGTATGAAGTCGAATCGGGCCAAGGTCCTCCATGACATAGCCGGGGTGCCGATGATCCGATATGTGGTCGAGACTGCCCTAACTGTCGTGGACGACGTTGTCGTAGTTATTGGCCATGAGGCCGAGGCTGTGCAGAAAGTACTCTCACCTTACCCGAGGCTTCGGTTTGCGGTTCAGGAAGACCAGCTTGGTACGGGACACGCGGCAGTGTGTGCCATACCAGAGATTTCATCTGGCACTCAGGATGTTGTTGTCCTATGCGGAGACACCCCACTTATGAGGCCAACCACGGTGCGTAGCTTGATTGATCAGCACAGAGCCCGGGAGAGCGATTTGACCCTGATAGCAACGACGTTTACAGAGCCTTTTGGATATGGGAGGATCATTTCAGACGCACACGGGAACGCAATCCGTATTATAGAAGAATCAGATGCCAGCGAATCAGAGAAGAGAATCCGGACTGTCAACACCGGAACCTATTGTATCAACATAGCTTTTTTGAAAAAAGCCTTGGCGGGTTTAAAGAACGATAACGCTCAGGGTGAGTTCTACTTGACCGATGTGGTGGAACGGGCGTACCAAGACGGCAAGCCCGCTGTCCTTTTGGAGATCAATGATACGATTCAGGTGATCGGTGTGAATACCAGGGAGGAGTTGGCCAAAGCCGAAAGGTTCGTGCAGCAAGGTCATAAAGAGAGGGGACCAAAATCCTCTTGACTTTTCTATCAGGGCTTGTTTATAGTTAACTAAACGTCTCGGAATCTTGTAATTTGACGAAATCAGAAAGCTTTTGGCAGTAATTGATTTGTGCCAGCTTCTATTCCAATTGCGAAGCGGAGCTAAGTTCAAAATCATGCCGGGCAGTCTTAAGGGGGGCTTGTGGAGGAGGACAGTTTTCCTGGGCAATTTAAGAGGCTGGAAGATAAAACAGAAGAATTGATTCAGACATGTCGTGATCTCCAGGAAACGAAGTCTGAACTAGAAGCCAAGATATATGACCTTGAAGGGGCTCTCAGGACCAAGGTGGCCGCTGAACAAGAGCATGTAGAAGAAAGATCTATGGTTCGGTCGAAAATAGAGGGCCTGCTAAGCAGACTGGATCAGGCTCTCGGTTCCGAGTGACAATCTGCGGAAAATAGTCATACGGGACAGCGCCCCCATAGACCGGAAACCAAATTCGGACACCTGTGGACCGATTAATCAGCATAGAATTATTTGGGCAGGCTTATACGTTCAGAGCAAGCGGTCAAGTTTCGCAGCCCGAAGAGGTTGCAAACTATGTGGCCGGAGAGGTAGAAAAGGCCGTGGCGGCTGGTGAGACTCCCAGCAAGCTGGATACGGTCATCCTTGCTGCCTTGAATATGGCTAATGACTATTTTGAAATGAGGCGTAGCCGCCAAAACCTTGTAAGGGATATAGATGAACGTTGCAAGATCTTGATTGAACATATTGATGCCGGCGCTTAGGGCAATACGGGCGAGACCCCTGCCGTGCTCGTGATCGGCAGAAGTTTTTTTGAGCCAACGCGTACCCAAACGGGAACCTTCTCTTGCTTCGGTGTGCATGTTCTGTAGTCCACAGAAAAGCCTAAAGGAGCAACAAGGTGCCCACCTGTGCAAACAGGTTCAAAAAAATCTGCTGACACGGCATTGTGGTGGGGGTACCCTTCATAATATATAGCTTTATGAAAGCAAGACCATGTGTGCTGAGATATAATTGTGACGCAAAAATACTGCGCCCCTCGCGATGAAGGTGTATCTTCCAATTGGTGTGTGGCAACCGAAACAATTGCCAGGACTCCCTGTGGTTTTACATAATTAGAGGATGAGCTAAAAAGACGTCTAGAACGAGCGACAAGCTTTCAAGCCGCGATAAAGCCTCAGCCTACGCCAAAACCCGCATAGGGTCTTTCCATTGTGTCTCGCTTCCGTCGGTATCTCGCCCGATAATGTTTTTCAACTTTGCCTGTAAGACCAATGCGTTTAGGGCATTAAGGGGGATACCAGTATGGACTTCACCTCGGTCATATTTCTCAGTATCATCGTTTTCGCTGCGGGTTTCGTGCTTGCCTTCTGGATTCGTACTAGACTGACGGCAGGTAAAATTAGGGCTGCGGACGACGAAGCCCGCAAGATCATAGAGGATGCTCAAAAGGAATTCGAAACCATCCAGAAGGAGGCCAAGCTTCATGCAAGAGATCAACTCTACCAAATGAAGGTGGACTTTGAGAATGAGACCAAGGAGATACGGTCCGAGTTCAAAAGCTTACAAAAACGCCTTGCGCAAAAGGAAGAGAGTATTGATCGGAAGACAGAGCAACTGGAGCGCCGTGATACGAGCATATCCAAAAAAGAACAGCGGTTTATAGAAAGGGAAAAAGGGCTTCATGACCAGGAAGAAAGGTATCGAGCCTTGATTGAGGAACAAAAAATGGGACTTGAGAGGATCTCGGGCTTGACAGGGGATGAGGCCAAAGAGTTCTTGATCAAGGCCATGGAGAATGAGGCCCGTTATGAAGCGGCAAAGCTTATCAAGCGGATTGAAAACGAGAGCCGGGAACAGGCGGACCGTAAGGCGAGAAAGATTATTGCAACCGCTATTCAGCGCTATTCAGGCGATTATGTTGCGGAGAAGACGGTGTCAGTCGTTAATCTGCCCAGTGATGAGATGAAGGGCCGTATTATTGGTCGGGAAGGGCGTAACATAAGGGCCCTTGAAGCTGCTACAGGAATTGACCTTATCATAGATGATACACCAGAGGCGGTCATTCTGTCAGGATTCAATCCCGTGAGGCGAGAGGTAGCGCGCCTTTCGCTGGAGCGGCTAATAAATGATGGGCGCATCCATCCTGCGAGAATCGAAGAAACAGTCAAGAAGGTCTCCCAAGAGATGGATGTCGAGATACGAGAAGCTGGTGAACAGGCGGCCTTTGATCTGGGAGTGCATGGGATTCATGCTGAATTGATTCAGCACATAGGGAAACTGAAATTCAGGACCAGCTATGGGCAAAACGTATTACGTCACTCTGTGGATGTGGGATTTTTGTGCGGTATCATGGCTGCCGAACTGGGCCTGAACGTAAAGCAGGCGAAGAGGGTAGGTATCCTGCATGATATCGGAAAGGCTATCGACCACGAGGTGGAAGGGCCTCATGCCCTGATTGGGGCGAAGCTGGCCAAGAAATATGGAGAATCGCCGAGTGTGGTCCATGCGATATCTGCGCATCATGAAGATGTTCCGCCCACATCGGTTCTGGCAGTCCTGTTGCAGGCAGCAGATACCCTTTCAGGAGCTCGGCCAGGTGCACGAAGAGAAATACTGGAGACGTACGTTAAGCGCCTTGAGGAGTTGGAAAGGGTTGCGAAGTCTTTCACAGGTATTAGCAAATGCTATGCAATTCAAGCAGGGCGAGAGTTGCGAATTATTGTGGAAAGTGAAACTGTTTCAGATGCTGAGGCTATTCTGCTGAGCCGGGACATCGCCAAGAAGATCGAGGAGTCCATGTCATATCCTGGCCAGATTAAGGTCACGGTGATTCGAGAAACCCGTGCGGTCGAATATGCAAAATAATTAGAACGTCTCAGGATTTCTGCAACTCTGTGAAATTATAGGTATTTTGCAGGATCCTGTTGATGGCGTCTAGAGGGAATGATGGAGTGTTGGAGTAGTGGAGTCGTGGGTAGTAAAATCGGTACAAGGCGCAAGGCCGTAGGGCGCAAGCCAGGATTTTTTCCCTCTCTGTAGGCTCTACGAGGCGGAAGCCGTGCGCCTTGTGCCCTGTGCCTTACGCCAGGTGTTCTAAGCCATCACTCCAGTACTCCATCACTCCAATACTCCAATTGGGTGGAGAGAGGACAGACCTTTGGAGAACGTTTTCGACGTTTTTAGGCAGCGTGGTTTTGTTGAACAGACTACTGGCGACGAGGCCATCCATCACCTGCTTAAGGAGCCCACAACCTGCTACATCGGTTTTGATCCCACGGCTTCCAGCTTTCATGTTGGAAACCTGGTTCCAATTATGGCGTTGGCCCACATACAACGACATGGACATCGACCCATCGCGCTGGTTGGGGGTGGCACCGCTTTGGTGGGGGATCCAAGCGGAAAGACTGAAATGCGGCAGATGTTGACGCCGGACCAGGTGAATCAAAATGCCGAAGCCCTGAAGAAGCAACTGGGCAGGTTTCTTGATTTTGAAAAAGGACGGGCTGTGCTTCTCAACAATGCGCAGTGGCTTACGCTACTTCAATATATCCCTTTTTTGAGGGATATCGGACGTCATTTCAGTGTCAACCGTATGATAAAGGCCGAAAGCTGTAAAATGCGCCTTGAATCTGAAGAGGGGCTGAGCTTTATTGAATTCAATTACATGCTTTTGCAAGCTTATGATTTTCTCGAACTTTTTGATAACTATGGGTGCAGACTGCAGATGGGAGGCAGTGACCAATGGGGCAATATTCTGGCAGGTATTGAACTCGTCCGCAGGATGCGTCACGAAACTGTCTTCGGCACAACTTTTTCTTTGATTACCACAAGTGGTGGGGCAAAGATGGGGAAAACAGCTAAAGGATCTGTGTGGCTGGATCCGGACAGAACGACTCCCTACGAATACTATCAGTACTGGATAAATACCGATGATCGGGATGTTGCACGCTTCATGGCCCTTTTTACGTTTTTGCCGATGGATGAAGTCAGGGAGGTTGAAAAATTAGAGGGGGCTGATTTGAACAGCGCCAAGGCCGTCCTGGCATTCGAAACAACTGAACTTGCCCATGGCAGAAAAGAAGCAGAAAGAGCTTATCATGCTTCTGCAAGCATGTTTGGTCCCCGAGTTGTACCAAAGGGGATACTGCCGTCCAGCTCAGTACATCACATCGAATTAGAAGCGAAGCCTGCTACCAAAACCGTTTCTGTTGGCCTGGATGTTATTATTGATATATCAGTTCCGCATTCATATATGGATCTGGATCAACTGAAAGACGGTATTCCCGCTTTCAAGCTGTTTCATATAGTCGGTCTTGCAGATTCAAGTGGCGTAGCAAGAAGGCTTATCCAACAGGGTGGTGCGTATATCAATCGTAGGCGAATCGAAACCTTTGATAGGATGATTACTGATAAGGACTTGAATAAAGGGGAGATCTTGCTGAGGGCAGGAAAGAAGCGATACCATAGAATTAGGGTGAATACCGGGTTTTCATCGTAAGCAAAAGAATTTGAAAAAATCTCTTGACAAAGGTAATGAGTATACGTAGAATGCATTTGCTTCTCACACATGAGAAGTGGACTTGACAAGCCTAAATCGGCATGATAATATTTGGTTGTCTTATCAAGTTATAAAATCGCATAGCGATTTTATGAGTTCATTTGATCTTTGAAAACTAAATAGTGAGCTTGTGATGCATTGGGCTCTCTGAGAATTTTAGACGAGTTCAATTGGAGAGTTTGATCCTGGCTCAGAATGAACGCTGGCGGCGTGCCTAACACATGCAAGTCGTACGAGAAATCCCGACTTCGGTCAGGAGAGTAAAGTGGCGGACGGGTGAGTAACGCGTGGATGATTTACCTCTGAATCCGGGATAACCTCGCGAAAGCGGGGCTAATACTGGATAGTATCCCGCGACTTCGGTCGTTGGGATTAAAGGTGGCCTCTACAAGTAAGCTACTGTTCGGAGATGAGTCCGCGTGCCATTAGCTTGTTGGTGGGGTAATGGCCTACCAAGGCGACGATGGCTAGCTGGTCTGAGAGGATGATCAGCCACACTGGAACTGAGATACGGTCCAGACTCCTACGGGAGGCAGCAGTGAGGAATCTTGCGCAATGGGGGAAACCCTGACGCAGCAACGCCGTGTGAGTGATGAAGGCCTTCGGGTCGTAAAGCTCTGTCAAGTGGGAAGAACCTGTCCCGTGCCAATACCACGGGACACTGACGGTACCACTGGAGGAAGCACCGGCTAACTCCGTGCCAGCAGCCGCGGTAATACGGAGGGTGCAAGCGTTATTCGGAATTACTGGGCGTAAAGGGCGCGCAGGCGGCTCTTTAAGTCAGGCGTGAAAGCCCGGGGCTCAACCCCGGAAGTGCGTTTGAAACTAGGGAGCTTGAGTACGGGAGAGGGAAGTGGAATTCCTGGTGTAGAGGTGAAATTCGTAGATATTGGGAGGAACACCTGTGGCGAAGGCGACTTTCTGGATCGATACTGACGCTGAGACGCGAAAGCGTGGGGAGCAAACAGGATTAGATACCCTGGTAGTCCACGCTGTAAACGATGGGAACTAGGTGTAGCGGGTATTGATCCCTGCTGTGCCGAAGCTAACGCATTAAGTTCCCCGCCTGGGGAGTACGGTCGCAAGGCTAAAACTCAAAGGAATTGACGGGGGCCCGCACAAGCGGTGGAGCATGTGGTTCAATTCGATGCAACGCGAAAAACCTTACCTGGGTTTGACATCCTTTGACAGTCCCTGAAAGGGGATC
>DAOVOU010000188.1 GCA_030629475.1 Desulfobacterales bacterium
TCCTGGGTCCCTTTCGTCACCAGGTCATCGATCATAACACCGATATATGCCTGTGCCCGCCTGAGGATGATTGGGGGCTCTCCTCTTACGTGGCGCACTGCATTGATCCCGGCCATGATCCCCTGGCCTGCTGCCTCCTCATAACCGGAGGTGCCATTGATCTGGCCCGCAAAAAATAACCCTCGAATGGCCTTACATTCTAAGCTTGGCTTGAGCTGTATCGGATCCGCATAGTCATACTCGATGGCGTACCCCGGCCGCACAATCTCCACCTGTTCAAGTCCTTCAATAGATCGAAGCATCCTGATCTGCACATCCACCGGCAGGCTTGTTGGAACCCCATTTGGATAAATCTCCGTGGTTCCAAGCCCCATGGGCTCAAGAAAGATCTGGTGCCTGGGTTTATCCGGAAACCGAACGACTTTATCTTCAATCGATGGACAATAACGCGCCCCAACCCCTTGTATAACCCCGGTAAACAGGGGAGAACGATCCAGACCTGTCTTAATGATCTCATGGGTCTTTTTGTTCGTGTAGGTAATGTAACATGGGACCTGTTTGCGCGTGATTGCCCCTGTCTCAAAGGAGAAGGGAACCGGCGGTTCATCTCCATACTGCGGTGTGAGCCTGGAAAAATCGATCGTACGTCCGTCCAGCCGAGGGGTGGTCCCGGTCTTAAGGCGACCTATCCTTAAACCTAGGGCTCTCAGATGGTCTGAAAGCTTGTTCGAGGGAGGATCTCCCATGCGCCCCGCGGGAAAATTCTTCAACCCTATGTGGATCAATCCTTTCAGGAAGGTGCCTGTGGTCAGAATCACTGCTTTTCCAAGAAAGCTTTGCTGAATACTGGTTATGAGACCTCTAACCGTACCATTTTCCACAATCAGGGCATCCACCAACCCCTGTTTGATGTCGAGATTCTCCTGGCTCTCCAAGACCTGCTTCATCCGAAGGCGATATTGTTCCTTGTCGGCCTGGGCCCTGGATGATTGCACGGCAGGTCCCTTCTTGGTATTCAGACGGCGGAACTGGATACCAGTGGCATCAATATTCTTGGCCATCTCTCCGCCCAGGGCGTCTATCTCACGCACAAGATGGCCCTTGGCCAAACCCCCTATGGCCGGATTGCATGACATCTCTCCAATATGGTCCACATTAACAGTAACTACCAGAGTCAGATGTCCCAAGCGGGCTGCTGCCAGGGCAGCCTCACATCCGGCATGGCCAGCCCCAACCACGATGACGTCGTATGTCTTGGAATATGTATCCATCTGAAAAAGGCCTAACCCGGATAAACCCGAAATACGAAGCACGAAATCCGAAATTCTATACAAATTCAAATATTAAATGCTCAAATGTTCAAAACTCTATCGACGGTCTCAAGCTGGATTGAATCAGCCTTCGGCGGGTCTTATCGTTTTTCAATTTTTGTATTTTTGTCATTCGATATTGTTTCGGATTTCGATATTCGGATTTCGGATTTATTTTCTGCCACAAAAAACACGAACTTCATAACTAGCGGACTAGAGAGCCCCTCTTCTCCTCTGTCTCACAATCTCATACATAACCATGGCCCCAGCCACCGCGGCATTGAGTGAGTCAACCACCTTTTTCTGGGGAACGGATACGAGATAGTCACAAGTCTTTCGAACCAAAGGGCGTATCCCCTTGCCCTCACCCCCGATGACAAGGACCAAACCAACATTGAAATCAGCCTCATCCACCCTTTGCCCTGAACCGGCATGGGCTCCCACCACCCAAAGCCCCGCTTTCTTGAGTCGTTTCAACGCCGTCACAAGGTTGGGAACCCGTGCTATCAACGTATGTTCCATGGCGCCTGCAGAAGCCTTTGAAACCGAGGGGGACAAAGGGGCAGAACGGTCTTTGGCAAGAATAATGCCGTGGATGCCCATAGCGAGTGACGTCCTGATAAGCGACCCCAGGTTTTGTGGATCTACAATCCCGTCCAGAGCCAAAACTATCGGAAGCTCATCATCGGTTTCAGCCTTTCTGAGGATGTCGCCTGTATCTACCAGCGAATAATCACTAACACGGGCTGCAACTCCCTGGTGTACAGACCCGCCAAGTAGGGATCTAAAATAGTCCGGCTCTCTGTATTGGATGGGAATCCCTTCGGCCCGAGCCCGTTCCAAAAGGCCCTGAATACTTTTAGTCTGCCGCCTCTTTGACACGAACAGCTTTTTGAACGCTCGCCGTCCTGCAATCAATGCCTCATAAACCGGATGGATCCCATAAAGCAGATCACTCATGTAGGCGTGCTTTTTCGATAACGGCCTTCAGCTCTGAAATCGCCTGGGCCAGATTATCATTCACAATCACGTGATGATACCACTTGGCCTCGGCCATCTCTGCCTTGGCGTTCTTCATCCGCTGCTCAATCGCCTCAACTGAATCCGTGCCGCGTTCAGCAAGTCGCCGCTTTAGTTCGTCCATGGATGGCGGTGCTATGAAGACCAAAGTGGCTTCAGGATATTTGGCGTAGAGTTTTTTGGCACCCTTAACGTCAATGTCAAACAGGATGTCGTAGCCCCGGCGAAGGCCGTCGTCCAAAAATCTCGCCGACGTGCCGTACAGATGACCGTGCACTTCAGCCCATTCGGCCAATTCACCAGAGTCTATCTTCTTACGAAACGCAGCATCGCTGATAAAATAGTAGTCTACGCCATCTCGCTCGTTGCCACGGGGGGAACGCGTAGTGCAAGAAATCGAATATCGAAGGCGTGAATCTTTTTTAAAGATCGCCGTCAGGATGGTCGATTTCCCGGCCCCAGAAGGTGCAGATATGATGAACAGATGTCCTTTTTTGACCATAACTTGAGATCAAGTAACGTCTGTCGGCTACCGGTTACGCCGCTCGTTACGTCTATCGACTGCCGGTTGCGTCATTTTTCAAAAACGTCTAACGTAAACCGAGCATCGAAACGAGCCGCGCAACCGCAACCCTTCAACGAACGTCCATAAGGCAAAAAAAGGGGATTGCTGTACAGTAATTTGTACAATTTTTGACGCCTTCACCTGGTCTCCTGTGCCTTCTTCTTATCCTCCTTGAACTCAAAACCGGTCACAAACCGCTGCGATATGGTCTCAGCTTGAACGGCCGAGAGAATGACGTGGTTGCTGTCTGTAATAATGATAGACCGCGTTCGACGCCCCTGAGTGGCATCAATCAACCGCTTTCCCTCTTTTGCATCCTCCTTGAACCGTTTCATAGGAGCCGAGCCTGGCGTCACAATAGCCACTATGCGACTGGCAACGACTGTATTTCCAAACCCGATGTTCAGCAGGGTCCTGTCCATTGTTTCCTCCAGGTTCGTTATTCGTTACTCGTTATTTGATTTCCGATTCACGATTATACTGCTATAGATCTTCAGACAAGTAGTTTCTGGATTCCTACGGAGATCGGTTTCGCCAACTGACCGATGTTCAAGGAAAAATACAGTTTTTGCTAAATCCGAAATCCGAAATCTAAAATCCGAAATGCTATAGACTACTCTATATTCTGAACCTGTTCCCTAAGCTTTTCCAGTTCACTCTTGAGCCCCACAACAATCTGGGGCAACTGCGCATCTCCTGCCTTTGAACCAATTGTGTTTACCTCCCGATTAAGTTCCTGGAGGAGAAAATCAAGAGCCCTTCCAGTTGGACCCTCTGATTCGATCATGCTTCGGAATTGTTTCAAATGGCTCTCAGCACGAACTATCTCCTCGGTGATATCACTTTTGTCCGCCAAAAAAGCCGCCTCCTGAGCCAGTCGGTTTGGATCTACCTCTACCGCGCCTTGCGTAAGCATAGCTATCCGTTCCTTCAAGCGACTGTGATGCTGTGACAATATGGCTGGGGCCAGCTCTTTTATACGAAACAAATCCTCCTCAACAGACTGCAGACGTTTTTGAAAATCCTGGTAGATGGCCATCCCCTCTGAAATCCGCATGCCATCTATACCCTCTAATGCCTCACGGATACACGATGAAAGGAACGACCAGGTTTTCTCCAGATCTTCTTCAGGTTCTGTAGCCGTAATGATTCCCTGCATGCCAAGGAGAGTTCTAAGCCCGACCTTTTCTTCAATTTGCAGGCTTTCGTTCAGTTCGCACAATGCCCTATAATATTCTTTGGCCAGGGGAAGGTTAACGTGGATGCTGGCAACCGCCTGAGAACCATTCTTAACCTTAATCATTACCTCCACCCTGCCACGCGAAATCCTGGTCGCGACCAGCTTCTTGATCTGATCCTCAAGAGGCAAAAACTGCGGAGGCATACGCACTATGACCTCCCCATAACGGCTATTCACCGAACGTATCTCCACTGTAAATGTGCGCCCTTCCATTGTCTTTTCCGCCCTGCCAAAGGCAGTCATACTTTTTATCATAAGGTAACCCAATCTTCTGTATAAAGGCACAAATCAAGTGCCTAAAGTGAACTAAAGTGTCTAAAGTGCCTAAAGTTCATAGTGGTCTGTTGGCCACTGCGCAAAATCGAAACCTTCAGGAGATTTTCTATTTTGTACATACGGACTTATAGTGAACGTCATAAATAAGTTGATACATTCTGAACTGTCATTGCGAGGAGCGCAACGACGGAGCAATCTCATAGGATTGCTTCGCTTCGCTCGCAATGACCACTTTCTTCTGACGTTCACTATAGCTTTTCCATCTTGTAGCTACTAGCAATTTGTGACCTTTCAATTTCTTTAACTTTAGGCACCTTAGCTGACTTTAGGCACTTTAGACACTTAGCTTCTTGACTGTCGAACCTGATACATATATCTGTCTCTAACAGACTCTAGAAAACGGCTGATCGTTTCTCCGGCATAGTCCGGATAGGTCCAGTCCAACGGACGGAAACGACCCTTCTGGTAAATCAAGGTTAAGTCCGCATAAATCCCTTCTCTCAGATAGATACGGTGGGTGTAGTTTTTCCCGGTTGCCAGAACAAATCGCTCTGCCAGTAAGTATCCGGGGTCAATATTAACAAGTCGCTTTCCATGCGTTGAAAACTGACCTTCCAGATCGTTGGTAAAAAGCTTGATGTCAGGCAGGGCGTCCTGGTGAATCAATTCACGAAAAGCCATCAGCCGCCTGAAAAGGGGTGAACCCATCTCAGAGGTATAGTAGTCTGTATGTTCAA
>DAOVOU010000037.1 GCA_030629475.1 Desulfobacterales bacterium
AGACCCCCAGTCCCTCACGCATAGGTTTTTGAAAAACAGGCGCTTTTTCCGAGTTCTTCCTCAATCCTCAATAGCTGGTTATACTTGGCAACGCGGTCTGTTCGGGAACCGGAGCCTGTTTTTATCTGCCCGGCGTTCAGGCCGACAGATAGGTCTGCAATAAAGGTATCTTCGGTCTCGCCTGAACGGTGAGAGATGACCGTTTCATACCCGGCCTCCTTTGCCATTGCCACAGTTTCCAGGGTCTCGGTCAGGGTGCCGATCTGGTTCAGCTTGATCAGGATGGCATTGGCAATGCCACGATTGATCCCGTTTTCAAATATCTTGGGGTTGGTAACAAAGATGTCGTCCCCTACAATCTGTATTTTGTCTTCCAGGCGTTGAGTCATCATTTCCCATCCGAGCCAGTCCTGTTCGGCCAGACCATCCTCAATGGAAAGGATGGGATAAGCCTCTATAAGCTTCTCATAGTAGTCAATCATGGCCTGGGCATCCATCCCCTTTTTTCCTTCACCCTTCAACACATATTTTCCCTTGTGGTAAAACTCGTTGGCCGCAGCGTCAAGGGCTATGGCAATCTCTTTACCTGGTTTGTAACCGGCCTTTTCAATGGCCGTCATAATCAAACGAATGGCCTCCTCATTAGAGTCCAGGTTTGGCGCAAAACCACCTTCATCCCCCACTGCGACGTTGTGGCCCTCAGCCTTTAAGACTCCCTTTAGTTGGTGGAAGGTCTCCACCCCCATCCTGATCGTTTCGGCAAAGGTCCCGGCTCCTATGGGAACAACCATGAATTCCTGGATGTCCAGGTTGTTGGCAGCATGGGCACCACCGTTGATGATATTCATCATGGGAACAGGAAGGACCCTGGCATTTATTCCGCCGATGTAACGATAAAGGGGTAGCTGAAGGGCCTGAGCAGCGGCCCTCGCCGCAGCCAGAGATACCCCAAGAATGGCATTGGCCCCCAGGCTGGATTTGTTCGGTGTACCGTCAAGCTCTATCAGGCGACGATCCAGACTTGCCTGGTCGGACGCATCCATCCCCAAGATCGCAGGGGCGATGGCTTCCTTCACGTTCGCTACGGCCTTTGACACACCCTTCCCGCCATAACGTTTATGGCGCTTGTCTCGCAGCTCCAGAGCCTCCCGCTTCCCTGTGGAGGCACCCGAGGGAACGGCTGCGCGCCCTATAATGCCGTTGGCAACCATAATGTCCACTTCCACGGTCGGATTGCCCCGTGAATCCAGGATCTCCCTTGCCGTCACATCAATGATTTCAGTCATAACACCCCCTCTTAACGAATGCGGAATTCGGAATTCGGATTGCGGATTGCGGAATCCTATATCACCTCTCGTATCTTGTGTGACAAACCTGTGATGCTGTCTGCGCCGCTTAGAAAAAAAGTAACCGTTCACACTATATGGATAAGAATTAGCCCTTGTGGGAGGGGCTGGGCGGAACGGATGTGGCCGAAACAAATAATAAAGTATACTATTCAATGACAGATTTTTCAATCTTTTTTGTCCCTATCCCATCATCCCCTCGTCCAATATTGGCCGCGAGTATGGTTCCGGCCACTTCAACATCTCTGTAAAGGACGGGTTTCGGCTCCCGCAATGCTGCTTGACTAAAAACTGAAAAGCCGTTAATACCTTTCCCATGAAGCAAGAACTTGCCTTTCTAATCCGGCAGGCCCTGCAATCTGCTTTTGAGGCTGGGACCCTTCAACAGAAAGACATCCCACGAATAGACCTGGAGATTCCCAAGATTGTGGCCCATGGTGACTTTAGCACCAATATTGCCATGACGATGGCGGTATCTCAAAAGAGAGCGCCCCGGGAAATCGCAAAGATCATCATTGATCATATTGAGGACCCCGATCATTTGCTCTCAAAGACTCAAGTGGCAGGACCCGGGTTCATCAACTTCTTCATTGCCCTGGACAAGTGGCACGAGATTCTTAAAACCGTGCCTGAGGAGGACACAGCCTACGGCACCTCACAGGTTGGCCTTGGAAAAAGGGTGCAGATCGAATTCCTGAGCGCCAATCCCACCGGCCCTCTCCACGTGGGCCACGGACGATGTGCTGCGGTCGGGGACACCCTATCAGCCGTGTTGAAGGCAGTGGGCTATGAGGTTGAGAAGGAATACTATGTGAACGATTCCGGACGTCAGATCCGTACCCTTGGTGAATCCGTATTTGTTCGCTATCAGCAACTCCTTGGAAAAACCGTCGATTTGTCAGCAGGGAACTATCAGGGAAGTTACATCAAGGATTTGGCCCGCATACTCCTTGATCAAGAAAGGGAACGCTTGCTGGGCATGCCCGAGGAGGAGGCCGTCACGCTTTGTGCCAGATTTGCGGCCACGAGAATCCTTGCAGGGATCCGGGAAGACCTGGTGGCCTTTGGTGTCTCCTTTGGCCACTGGTTCAGTGAGCAGTCCCTGTATGAGTCGGGCACTGTCCAGGCCGTGATTCAAGATCTCAAAAGCCAGGATATCGTCTATGAACATGATGGGGCCCTGTGGTTTCGGACCAAAGACTTTGGTGATGAAAAGGACCGGGTCGTGGTTCGGGCCAATGGCTTGACTACATACTTTGCCTCAGATATTGCCTATCATAAAGACAAGTTTGAGCGGAAGTTCGACCGCATCATCGATATCTGGGGAGCAGATCACCACGGCTACGTTCCTCGCGTTTCAGCTTCGATCCGGGCCTTTGGATACGACGGAGACCGGTTTCAGGTCCTTCTGATTCAATTGGTTAACCTCCTTCGAGACGGCAAACCCGTGACCATGTCAACACGGGCAGGTGAATTCGTTACCCTGAGGGAGGTCATAGATGAGGTGGGGCGGGATGCGGCACGCTTTTTGTTCTTATTGCGCCATTATGAGAGTCCGCTTGACTTTGATCTGGAACTGGCCAAAAAGCAGTCTAATGATAATCCGGTCTACTATGTGCAATACGTCCATGCAAGAATTTCCAATATTCTCAAAAAAGCCGAGGAACGGGGTTACAGGGAGATTGACTGGCACGACGACTTCTCCAGGATATTGACTCTTCCTGAGGAGATCCAGCTAATAAAGCTCATGGCCCGTTACCCAGATGTCGTGGCCAGAAGCGCCCGTTTGATGGAGCCTCATCGTATTCCGTTCTACATGAAAGAATTATCAGCAGCCTTTCATGCCTACTATCACGACCGCAACAAGCACAAGGTGGTAAGTGATGATGCCAAACTCTCCGCAGCAAGGCTATACCTGGTCTCTGCTATCCGGATCATCATAAGGAATGGGCTGGCCCTGATGGGCGTGTCGGCACCGGAAAGCATGTAAATGCAAATCTTGCATCCAGTGGTGGCAAAAAAACGAGCAAACAAACAAAAACCGTCAGGGCAAAAAAAGCGTGCCCCTATTCAGCTCACGCGCAAACAGCTTTTTCTTTGGTTGGGGCTCGCCTTTCTTGTGATGGTTTGGATGTTCACCCTGGGTATTTTAGTGGGGCGCGGTCTTTCTCCGGTCCGTTTTGATGTGCCAAAACTCAAAAGAGAGCTCATGGCTCTGAAACAGGAGGCATTGAAAAGAGATCAGGCACGCTTCAAGGTTGAAACAGATTACCTTTCCGGGAACCCGGACCTTGATTTTTACAAAATCCTTACAGATAAGAAGGAAGAGGCCCGTCTCAAGTTTGCAAAAGCTTATAAGCAGACCGCAAAGCCCGACGTAAAATCTCCGGAAGTCTTTAAGCCAAAGAAGATGGGAGGGCGGGGGCTCTTGACCATCCAGGTCGCATCGTTAAAGAATGCCAGGAAGGCCAGGCAGGAGGTAGCCCGTCTTAAACGTAAAGGGTATGAGGCATATGAGGTAACGGTAAACGTGCCTGGAAAGGGGACCTATCATAGGGTGCGGGTGGGCCATTTTGCGGATTCCAGCGAGGCCGGCCGGGTAGCTGCAAGGCTTAAGCAGGATAAACTTGAAACAGTGATTGTAAGGGAATGAAGTAGGCACTTTAGATCACTTGGGGGTATCGCCATGAAAATTACCAGGGACGAGGTCGTCCATGTAGCAAAATTGGCCCGGCTGAATCTTGATGAGGAGGCCATAGAGCTCTATACCAGGCAATTAGGAGACATCCTGACCTATATGGACACCCTCAACCGTGTTGACACCAAGGATGTACCTCCCACCTCTCATGCCATTTTCATAAACAACGCGTTTCGTGAGGATGAGGTCAAGGCCTCCGTTCCTGTAGAACGCGCTTTGGCGAACGCTCCCCAGTCTGAAGATGGAAGCTTTGTAGTGCCAAAGGTAATAGGGTAAGGTCTCGGAATTTGAACAACCTGTTGCAATCACGCAGCTTTTGGTAGCCATCTATTTATGCAATCGACATGGAATGTTGGAATGTTGGAATAATGGAATATTGGGTCCAAAAGCGGAAGAAAGCATTTTTTAGTCTTTTTCCCTCTATGCCCATCATTCCATCATTCCATTATTCCATTATTCCAATTGCGTAGCGAAGCGGAGCCAAGTTTTGGATCTGTATCGATTAACCATACACGAAACCCATGATCTCCTGACGAGGGGAGAGGTCACTTCTGTAGAGCTAACCTCTGCGGTTTTTGACCGCATAGGACAGGTTGAGGACAGGACCGGGGCCTACCTCATGTTAGTGAAGGACCGGGCTATGGCTGAAGCTGAAGCGGCAGACGAGGTGATCAGACAGGGCACCGGTGGGCCGCTTACAGGTGTCCCGCTGGCTATTAAAGATATTCTCTGCACAGAGGGGATCAGAACGACCTGTGGCTCGAAGATATTGGAAAACTTCATCCCACCTTATAGCAGCACGGTTGTAAACAAACTCAAGAAGGCCTATGCCGTCATTGTCGGGAAAACCAATATGGATGAATTCGCGATGGGTTCCTCCACCGAACACTCAGCCTTTATGGTAACCCGGAACCCGTGGGATTTGACACGGATTCCCGGAGGTTCCAGTGGGGGCTCGGCAGCATCTGTAGCTGCTGATGAATGCATCGGGGCGATTGGCACCGATACAGGAGGGTCCATACGACAGCCGGCTTCTCATTGTGGCGTGGTGGGCCTAAAACCGACGTACGGCCGGGTATCGCGTTTTGGCCTTGTCGCATTTGCCTCCTCCCTTGACCAGATCGGTCCCATCACCAAAGATGTGACCGATTGTGCGATTCTCATGAATGAAATCTGCGGCTATGATCCGAATGACTCAACATCCGTGCCACGGGAGGTCCCGGACTATACCGGGGCATTGCAAGCAGGCCTCAAGGGCTTTGTGGTTGGCATACCCAGGGAGTATTTTGCTGGAGGGCTGGATGAGGATGTGGCCCAAGCGGTTAATGCTGCGATTAAGGTGATTGAGGGGTTTGGGGCAACCTCAAAGTCTGTCTCGCTTCCCCATACAGAATATGCCGTGGGTGTCTATTATCTGATCGCACCTGCCGAGGCAAGCTCCAACCTTGCCCGATACGATGGCGTGAGATACGGTTTTCGAGACAAGGAAGCCGAAGAATTGATCCAAATGTATAGAGATACCCGATCAAAAGGATTTGGATCTGAAGTACAGCGACGGATCATCATCGGCACTTATGCCCTGTCGGCAGGGTACTATGATGCTTACTACGGAAAGGCCTCCCGGGTCCGAACCCTGATTATGCAGGACTTCAATCAAGCCTTTGAAACCTGCGATGTGTTGGTTGCGCCAGTGGCCCCCACACCTGCCTTCAGGCTTGGAGAGAAACTGGACGATCCCCTTGCTATGTATCTGTCAGACATCTTTACCCTGCCGGCCAGCTTAGCTGGAATAGCCGGAATTTCGGTGCCGTGCGGATTCAGCAAGGATGGGCTCCCGATTGGGCTACAGATCTTGAGCAAACATTTTGATGAGGAAAAGCTCATCAGGGTGGCATACAATTTTGAACAGGCAACTGATTTCCATACCAAAAGGCCAAAGCTGTGACCAAAACAACAGTGAGGTAAACCAACATGAGCATTCAGCCTGAAGGTGAAGACTTAAGAAAGGCAACGAAGTGGATATCAGATAAGATCCGCTATGAACCAAATGTGAGCTTGGCCAAGGCAATCGAGGAGGCATGTGTGAAGTTTGACTTATCACCAAAGGATGCCGAATTCATGATGCGCTTCTTTTCTGAAAAGGACAAAGGGTAAGAGGACTTTAGGCACTATCTTCCTGAAAGATGCCACGTATAAGAATACTCCCTGAAATATTATCCAACAAGATCAGTGCTGGTGAGGTGGTTGAGCGTCCGGCTTCGGTTGTCAAAGAGCTTATAGAGAATGCCATTGATGCCGAAAGCACCAAGGTCGTGATGGAAATCAAAAAGGGTGGACGTGCCCTCATTCGAGTCTCTGACAACGGCGTTGGGATGGATCGGGACGATGCGCTCCTGTCCATAGAGCGCTATGCGACCAGCAAGATCTATGACGAAAAAGATCTTTTTTCCATAGCCACACTTGGATTCAGGGGAGAGGCCCTTCCGAGCATAGCATCTGTTTCAGACATGGAGATTGTGACCAGGGCAGCGTCATCTGAAGTGGGGACCAGAATCATTGTTGCCGGTGGAAAAATCAAGGAAGTTGCTGAGACCGGGGCTCCTAAGGGGACAATGATTTCGGTGAATCGTTTGTTTTTCAACACGCCTGCCAGACGAAAGTACCTAAAAACGGAGCAGACCGAGATGGGCCACATCAGCGACACGGTTGCACGCATGGCCCTTGCCTGGTCAGGCATCCACTTCAAGTTTTCACACAATGGAAGGGTCCTTGCGAACTGGAGTTCTACCCCAACCCCCCTTCATCGGATAGTCGATGTGTTAGGGGAGGATTTGGAAGACTGTTTGTACGAAGTGGGCTACAAGGGCGGCAACGTCCGGGTCCACGGGTTTGTGGCCTCTCCGGATATCTCGCGAACCACTTCCCGAGGATCATACGTTTACGTCAATGGACGGTTTGTCCGGGACAAGGTGCTCGATCATGCTGTCATGGAAGCCTATGCAGGGCGCCTGATGAAAGGGAAATTCCCCCTGGTGGTGCTGTTCGTGAACCTCGCCCATGATCAGGTGGATGTGAATGTCCATCCCACCAAGTACTCGGTTCGGTTTGAAGCCCCAAAGCAGGTCCACGATGTCGTTGCAAGGGCTGTATCAGAAAGCTTGCAGAGATTCGATCGTCCTAGATGGGGACAAACCCAAATTGTGAAACCAATGCGACGACCGATCCCGTACAGGCTTTCTCCACCTCGCGGAGCAGTCAGTGAGCCCAAATCCGAACCGACGTCTCCGACATTCAGCCACGCGCCTGAGGCCGCACCACCCCTGTGGTCTGAAAGATATTTTGCCTCCCTCAGGATCATCGGCCAGCTCCACAACACCTACATCGTTTGCGAGTCTGATGATGGACTCGTACTGATCGATCAGCATGCTGCCCATGAGCGCGTCGTTTTCGAGTCCCTCAAGGCTGCCTACAGCCGCTCGGCTATTACCACCCAGGGTTTGTTGGTCCCTGAGACCATCGACTTGAATCATCGGGAAGCCGGCATCCTGGAAACGCTTCTAAAAGACTTGAGGGACATGGGCCTGGAGATAGAACCCTTTGGAGGGAAGACTTACCTGATAAAGTCGGTCCCGGCCTTACTGGCCGGCAGGCCTGTGAAGCCGCTTGTTATGGAAATTGTAGAAAAGGCGGCTGAAATCGGTCTTGCCTCAGGCCTCCATCGCGGCGCGGACGAGTGCTTGACTATTATGGCCTGTCACGGTGCTATAAGGGCCAATCAAAAGCTTGCGGACGAACAGATGAAGGCCCTGTTGGAACAACTGGATACCCTTGAACATGCCTCCCATTGTCCCCACGGTCGTCCAACCTATATTCACCGAACCCTGCGCCAAGTGGAAAAGGATTTTAAGCGGATCGTGTGAGACCAGCATGATCCTTAACCTGTACAAGCCGGAGCCAAACAGGTAAGGGACTCATCACGAAAACACGAAAGTACGAAAACACGAAAATAAGCTCAAATGACAAAGTACCAAAGTTTCTCCTCCTGAACTTCCGCACGTGGTATTCATTTGGGTTTTGACATTTGTCATTCCTTTGAACTTTGGGCTTTGGAATTTGTCATTTTTCGCGTTTAATCTTTGACTCTTTCGTGTTTTCGTCCTTTCGTGTTTTCGTGATTGCTTTTAGAATTTCTCAAAAGCCGCTTTCTTTTTCCCATAGCCATTGCCTTTACCCTCAATAGCCCGGGGCTGTTATGAAAATACATCAGGCTGGAAGAATATCCTGCCTGGATAAAACAGGTCTCCAGGTCATCAAAAAGGACAGGGCGATTTGGCCAGGTGTATCTTTTTTCTCCCCGCTTTAGTCTTTCCCATTCTTTCAACGCCAGAGGGTCTTTTTCAAACACCGTTTTCCTGGCATGTTCGCAGAGAAACATCTCGCACACAATCGGCTTTATACGCCAAAGGCAACCCCTTTTTCCAAGATAGACACACTTCATGCCGGGGTTTGGAAGGCTCAGAACTTGGAGCAGAGGGTCAATCTCTTCGTCTGACGACATCAGGACATTGATGACTACGTCAGCAAAAAATGTTGTAATCCCTTCACGACTGCAGCATGCACTGTAATGGTTTTGGTAGCACTTCTGAGTGCAGACTTCGGAAAAATAGTGTCGCAAGAACTGGTCTACTTCTTTTCTAAACCGGAGATAGTTTCTTGTCCTTGTCTTCAGCCTTGCCAGTTCAGAAGGCGAAAGCGTTTTGAAGTGGTGGCGTACCAATAGAATCGCTTCTGACTGTTCCCGGTTATACTCGCTCACGTTGTCTTTGGTTGTGTTTGGGTGGTGACATTTTGGCATTTTATATCGGTTTTTTGTATCTTCTCAATAAATCGGGGTAGATGCTTTGGTAGGCCAATTTTCTGGATTCCCGCCTGCGCGGGAATGACAATTGTATCTAATTGTCGGTCATTCCCGCGAAGGCGGGAATCCAGGAGTTGATACCCCGAGTTATTGAGATTTTACGGTTTTTTTACCATGACCGAGCGTCAAAGTATAGCCATAAGCTCCCAACTCTTTGTCTCTTATGTCATAGCATCGTCACAGACGGTCACACTTGCGTTTTTTAAGAATCATTGAGCAACCGAATCATCGCCGCTGCAGGAAGGAACCAAAAGAGATGTATCTGCTACAGTATATTGTGCCTTTTAGCCGTTTTTTTCTGTATATTGTGTTTTTTCCTTGACTTTCAAGAAAGCTATATTCTATTAGCCCGTACATCTTGACAAGGTTCCTTTTTCACCCAAACCAAAGGAGGAAGGCATCATGACAAAAACAGAACTGGTGCAACAGATGGCAAAGGATGCGGGGATCTCAAAGGCTGCGGCTAACAAGGCCCTGGACTCGTTTGTTGACAGTGTCAAGAAAGCCCTGAAAAAGAAGGACAGCGGAATCACGCTGGTTGGTTTTGGCACCTTTTCCAAGGTCCGTCGTAAAGCAAGGAAAGGCAGAAATCCCCAAACAGGCGAAGAAATAAAGATAAAGGCGCGCAATGCCGTGAAGTTCAAACCCGGTAAAGCGTTAAAAGATGCTATTTGATAAGTTCAGTTGTTTGGTAAGGTGGCTCTTTCCCAATGGGCCACCTTTTTGTTTGAACTCTTAATTCGCTTCGCTCACAATTGGAATGATGGAATCTTGGAATACTGGAATATTGGGTTAATAGGAATGAAAACAATTAAAAAATGATTCCCTTCAGCCTTGTCCCCAACATTCCATTCTGATGGCACAGACATTCCATTCTGATGGCACAGAAAAGTGCCACTGAAAGATAAAGGATTACAACGAGTTGTAGAATTTCCGAGACGTCATATTAGGGCGACGTAAACGCCATGCTTGTGCTCCCCTTCCCTTCCTGGCAAGATTTCTCCCTGGCCCAGACCGGGTTCTTATATAGCATCGGTTATTATTCTCATGTCGCGCCAGGGCAGGCACATTCGTTCGAAATGACAATACGGGCTGAACTCTTACCTTTTCCTTAATGGAAGAAAGAAATGACAAGGATGAACTACCCCGCCGTAAGCGGCGGGGTATCAAAATGAGTGTGTTATCTTTTCTATCGCAGCAAGCTGTGGGGAAATAAACCCTGCAGATTTCGCATCGTACTTCAAATGATTCGAGTAATCCGTGTAATCTGCGGAATATGAGGATTAAAGAGGCCAG
>DAOVOU010000320.1 GCA_030629475.1 Desulfobacterales bacterium
CATGATCGCCAAGCCCGACCCCACCACGTTTCAGTTTTTGCCATGGAGACCAGGGGACAAGCCTGTGGCCAGGATGTTCTGTGATATCCTCCAGCCTGACGGCACCCCTTACGAGGGTGATCCCAGGTATGTGCTAAAACGCATTTTGAAGAAAGCGGCAGACAAAGGATATATCTTTTACGCAGGGCCGGAGCTTGAGTATTTCTACTTTGAAAACAACGAGACCCCCAAAATCATTGATAAGGGCGGGTATTTTGACACCCGGCCTTTAGACATGGGGGGTGATCTAAGAAGAGAGACCATCTTTGCCCTTCAGGATATGGGGATTCAGATAGAATATAGCCACCATGAGGTTGCCCCGAGCCAGCATGAGATTGACATGCGTTATGACGAAGGTCTGAAGATGGCCGACAAAACCATGACCCTCAGGATTGTTGTCAAGGAGATTGCCAGGCAGCAAGGATTCTATGCCACCTTCATGCCCAAGCCAATCTTTGGTGAAAACGGCAGCGGCATGCACACGCACCAATCCCTGTTTAAGGGGGAGAGGAACGCATTTTTCGATGCCAACGATCAATACCATCTGTCGGCTACTGGCAAATCTTACATTGCGGGAATTCTGCGGCATGCCCGAGAGATGGCAGCGATTACCAATCAGTGGGTGAACTCTTACAAACGGCTGGTACCAGGTTACGAAGCGCCAGTCTATATCTCCTGGGCCAGGCGCAACCGCTCGGCCATGGTTCGGGTGCCTATGTACAAGCCGGGCAAGGAGATGGCTACGCGCATTGAGTTCCGTTCGCCTGATCCAACCTGCAATCCGTATCTGGCCTTTGCCGTAATGCTGGCTGCCGGGTTAAAGGGAGTTGAAGAGAACTACGCGCTTCCAGACCCGGTGGAGGAGGATATCTACGAGATGGATGCGGCGGCGCGAGAGCGGGTCGGCATTGACTCACTGCCAGGAAACCTTTTTGAAGCGATTCAGGAGGTGCAAAAGAGCGAGTTGGTGCGCGAGACGCTAGGCGATCACATTTTCAACAAATTTGTCGAAAACAAAAAGATCGAGTGGGATTGCTACCGCACCCATGTGAGCCAGTATGAAATTGAAAAGTACCTGCCTATTATGTAGCAGGTATGAAGAGAATGAATTAGCCACAGACCCACACAGACTCACACGGACATTTTAGCCGAGCGACACGCTCGGCCAAAGCGTCCAGGTATTAGTCTGTGTAAGTCCGTGTGAGTCTGTGGCTAAAATAAATTTAGCGCTATGAAGATCGCCCTTGCTCAAATTAATCCCATCATTGGGGATTTTAAACACAACACGGAAAAGATGAAGGCTTACATAGAAAAAGCCATAGGTCTTTCTTGTGATCTTGTCGTGTTTTCTGAGCTGGTGATCTCTGGATATCCGCCACGGGATCTTCTGGAGAGGCGAGACTTTGTGGCTGCTAACCTGAGCCATCTCCACAAGCTGGTTGATTCCGTCAAAGGGATTGGTGTCGTCTGCGGGTTCGTAGATAGAAATCCAACGCAACAGGGCAACGCGCTGTATAACTCGGCTGTCCTTTTTGAAGACGGCAAGGTGCTCCACCAAGCGCACAAGAGACTCCTTCCTGCCTATGATGTCTTTGACGAAACCAGATATTTTGAACCAGGCACGGAATACTCGTCTTTTTTCTATAAGAGCTGCAAAATAGGGCTGACCATCTGTGAGGACATCTGGAACGACAAGGACTTCTTTTCGAAGCAACTTTACCCCATTGATCCGGTAGCCCGCATGATCGAAGATGGCGCCAATCTCATTATCAATATTTCGGCTTCTCCGTACTATGTTAGGAAGAGGGAATTCAAATGGGACATGCTCGCCAATATCTCCAAGAAATACGACGTCCCTCTCCTCTGCGTCAATCAGGTGGGCGGCAATGACAGTGTGCTTTTCGATGGCATGAGCATGGCCTTTGATTCAACGGGCCAGATGGCGGCGCGGGCTCGTGACTTTGAAGAGGACATGGTTGTCTTTGATACCCAGACCCAAAAGGGAGACCTCCACCCCGTTACTGCGACCGATACAGAGTCTGTCCTTAAGGCCCTGATCATGGGTACAAGAGATTATGTCCGCAAGTGTGGATTTGCCAGGGCCGTGGTGGGATTGAGCGGGGGGATTGATTCGGCTCTCACCGCCTGTATTGCCGTTCGCGCCCTTGGGAAGGAAAACGTCATGGGTGCTTTCATGCCGTCTCAATTTACCTCGATTGAAAATTTTCAGGACACAAAAAAGCTGGCACAGAATCTGGGGATTGAACTTGTTCATGTATGGAATATCAAAGGCATATATTGAAGACAACAAGGGGGCGGATGAGATCGTTGCTATGGGATTTGACCCTTCGATAGTGAGGGAGACCATCTGCCGCATTGATCGCAACGAATACAAGCGGCATCAGGCCCCTCCAGGTTTAAAGGTCACCACAAAGTCCTTCGGTTACGGAAGAAGGTATCCCATAGCCCAGAGGTATCTACCTACATGCGGATGACAAAACGGTTCCATGTCTTCCAGCAGGGAGCATTCCAGAAAAGTACGCAGTTTTTATCCTGGCTGACTCCGGTTAGCTTAGGTTTCGGGCGACATAAACTCGAAATCCGAATATCGAAATCCGTACTGTTCTCAAGGCGTAAGCCGCAAACAATTTCCAAATGTTCGAATTTCAAATGACCGAAACATGCTGTCCACGAAACACCGGAAAAACCCTTTGGCGGCCACGATGGTGAGCCGAGTTCTTTCGTTTTGAACATTTCAGAATTTACTATTCGGATTTGTTTCGAATTTCGGATTTCGACATTCGGATTTGATATATTGCAGAATCAGCATGTTCCAGATGCGCCATAGTGTTGTGCATCTTCCTACTTTTTGGCATTGCGCCTTTCCGGTATATGCCCTTCCGAAGAAATTTTCGTTGAATAAAACTTGATGGACTCGTATATAGCCCTTCCTGATGTCATTGCGAGCGTAGCGAAGCAATCTCACTGACTATAACTGCTTGAAATCAGAAGATTGCTTCGTCGCTTCGCTCCTCGCAATGACTGGCAAAAAGACTTTTTATGAAGCCGTCAAATTTAGTTCTGATGAGGAGTTATCTATGTGTGGTTTAGCAGGATGCTTTGGCGTAAGAGACGAGACTACTATTAATCGCATGCTGGATGCCCTCGGGCATCGAGGTCCTAATGGCAGGGGCATCCATAGTTACGGAGATGCTATTTTTGGCCATACTCGGCTATCCATCGTGGATGTGGCCCGCGGTCATCAGCCCATTCTGGGCAATGGCGGAAGTAATGGAATTATCTGCAACGGCGAAATATACAATTTTCGCAAGCTCAGAGAAAAACTCGCTTGCAAGTATCCGTTCAAGACGGAATCG
>DAOVOU010000258.1 GCA_030629475.1 Desulfobacterales bacterium
AAATAGTGAATGAAATCATATACCTCTGACAACTTATGTTCAGGGATAAGTTTAATTTCCTCCATAACCCTGTCACGAATAATTGATTCTTCCATTTTAGAATTCTCCTCTGTGTCAGATAAGTGCTCTTATTTAATGTTTTAGACGTTGCCAAAAAAGCTTATAGACTGAATAGCCATTTTTTGTCGAGTGAACGTGAACTATTACAAAGATCACTTCATAAGTGTATCGTAGGCCTTTTGAATGGCCACGAACTTTTTGTGGGCAAGTTCTTGAAATTCCTTGCCTAAGTGCTGGACCTTATCGGGGTGGTATTGGGCAGCAAGTCTCTTGTAGGCAGATTTGATCTCTTGCTCAGAGGCACCATGTTGAACGCCGAGTATCTTGTGCGGATTTTCCTCGGGGGCTTCCTGCCTACCGGGCGCCGCCTGCTCTTTTCTGGCATACGTCGAAGAGGTGCTGCTCGCCTGATAGGCCCTTCTTAACCTGGACACCCACCACAGGACAAGACCAAACACGGCAAGGTCATCCAGCCATCCGAGGCCCAGTAGAAAATCCGGCACCACATCATAAGGATTGATAAAATATAACAAGGCGATGAGCCAGGGTAGGTATTTCTTGAACATTACCAGCACACCTTATCAAAATCGACAAAAGGACTTGCAATACCCGAACGAATGGTTAACTATTATTCAAACAGTGCGTCGTGGTTAATGGTTAATCGAGGAGGTATCAATGCCACTGTACGAATTTCGCTGTCCCAAATGTGGTCACCAATTTGAACAAATAGTCTTTTCAAGCGACAAGGGGCGGATGAAGTGCCCTGAATGCGGGGCCCCGAAGCCAGAGCGGCTGCTGTCAATCTTTTCTTCGAGCACCAGGCGTATGGGCACCAGGGCCTCTGTGTCATCTTCATGCACCCCGTCATCGAGAGGCTTTTCTTGAGCCTGAACAATTTCAGCCGTTGGCTGAAGGGGAAGAGATGGTCTCACCAGATATAATCTTTGGCGATCTGGCGTTTGTCTTTGCCCGCCATTACGTGCAGGGTCCGTATCCGTTTTAGCCTGATGGGAGAGAGTTGGCCAATCGGGATGTACACGATGGATTTGCCCCATCGGCTTGCCACCTGTTTGATAAAGGACCTCGGCGATTTTTTTGCAACGTAAACAACATGCTTTTCCAGGCTGTATTCCAGGCCTGCTAAGAGGAGCCGCTCGGCCCTTGTTCGTGCCCAGTCATACTCTGGGTCTCCCCAAACATCAGCAAGTCGAAGAGGCGGATAGGTCATCAGGAAGCCTCCGTAGGTACACCGGGAGATCCCCGGCCCTACAATGTGATCCGCAGGGTCGGTGGCATAAAAGGCCATGTCCGACTCCTGGTCGTGTTCTCCAAGCCATGTCATCAGGTAGGGATACCTCTCCCGGGTTTTGTCTTCATCAAAGACAATGACTACCGAACCAACGCCCCCCTTGATCCGTTTAAACTCCCGCACATAGATACGCCCCTCGTGGATATGTCTCACTGTCTCCCGCATATCGATCCCATCCAAAATCGTGGTTTCAAAGGGGACTGAGACCGCATTATCGGCCGACAGTATATGGGTTCCCTTGGTCCTGAGAAAGTTACCGTAATCTTCAATCACCAGGTCCTCGGGCGGGTACGAGCAAATGTAGGGGTCGGCAAAACCCTCGAGCCATTCACCTGGCTTCCGCTCTTTCATCCGGCGTTTTCTGGGGATATAAACCGGCCGACGTTTGATCCTGGGGAGCCTCCTGCGGATATGAATCTTTCGAGTTCCCAGCCACAGCATCTCACCGCTGATGCGGATGGTGGCAATGGAAGCCTGAGGCTTTTGCCAGGGATAAAAGGAGCCCAGGCGCCAGAAGGCGTAGCAAAAGTTGTCGTCCACGCATCCCCGGGCTGAGGTAAGGAGTTGATAAAAATCGGGCAAGAGCCGGTTTTCCATAAGGGCGTAATTTCTTGAAAAACGGAAAAAGGTCCGCTTCTGCCAGCGGTAGACATCTTCGCCCGTATCCTGACGATAATGCCGGGCTGCCTGTTGAAAGAGACGGTAGCTAACCATCTGACGGTCCACCGGGCCTGGCTTCACGTGATGCACGCTCCAGCGTATTGACGCATCTAAGGCCTCCTCTTCTGAACACGTGTCCTTGCCGCCGCTCATCAGGGTGAGGACACCCATCTTCTTTTGAACCGTAAATTTAGAGAGTTCAGGTTTGGGGGGTAGCTTGTCTCTTCGGTATTCATATACGGCCGCCAAAAAAGGGTATTCGGTCATGACCTCCGGCAAATCGTCCGGGTGGAGATGAAAAAGGCTTACCCCGGTCCGTCTTATCCTTTCAAGGGGCTCGGCCTGGGGACGAAAAAATGCTGCCTTGACTCCCTCAAGATGAGCCAACCCACAGACGAAGAGTATCTTGTTGTATTTGGCCGCAAGCCTCTGGAGGCGGTAGGCCATGCCGGTCTCACGCCTCATATCTGCCCGGCCTCTCTTAAGCACGGGAAGGACTTCCCTTGAGCAGATGTCAAAGTAGGCCTCAATTCCCAAACGGTAGGCGGCATAGGTATCCGGGACATAATCGCGATAGGAAGGATACTCATCAAGATCCGGATCCACAAAGTGGACAGGTGCATTAGCCTCCAGGGCGGATCGGATGGCCTCTATGACAGGGTCTGTCGGTTCAATCGGCAGATAGATGGTCTCTCCCGTGTTGTTCTGGTACAGCACGACCGAGATCTCGGGAAGTCGCCGTACACCTTTCAGGATCACATCCCGAAGGGAGTTGGGAAGTTCCACGGCCACAGCATCCGGCCTGACGTGTTCAAACAGGTGCCGCACCGCATCGGCAAATTCTAAGCTGAAGTGGACGATTGGGACCGGATGGACAGGGCCGAAAGGTTGTAAGGTGTCATTAGTCATTGGTCATTGGTTCGATACAGGATGCCAGATGCCTGATATCCTGTACCGACTCAACCGGCTCAACGGACTCAACCGGCTCAACGGGCTCAACGGGCAAACAAACCCAATAAACCCAATAAACTCAATAAACTCAACAAACCTATTCTTCATACCGCAGACTCTCGTCGCCGAGCACAGACAGGATGGCGTGGTGGATCGCCTCCTGTTTGGCCGTTCGCGTGCCATGCATCATCTTCATGGCATACCTGGCCATGTTGATCCCGTCCCGCACGGAATAGACCTCATCGGCCATGTGGGCCCGCTGTAGAAAATCGACCATGTAGTTCAGGATATCCTCATCGGCAAAGGGAAGATTCTCTTTCAGAATCAATAGTTCGTCTTCCCGATCCGGAAAATCGATGAAGATCTGAGGTTGAAGTCTGGAATGGATATATTCGGGGATCTCGTAGGTTGAAGCATCTTCATTGATCGTGACGACAAACCTGAAGTTGGGATCAGCCGGTATGGTCAAGCCGGTAATGATAGATTCCACATATCTACGATCATCCAAGAGCGGCGCGAGAGAGGCCCAGGATTTCTCGCTCATCCGGTTTCCCTCGTCCAGGATGCAGACCCCGCCCCTTATCATGGCTGTGACCAGAGAACTGGCAGCGTATTTGACCTGACCGTCAGCCCCCATCACGGGGGTGATGATCAGATCCTCGGGGCGAGTGTCCATGGTGGCCTGAAACAGATAGATGTTCCTATTCAATTGCCTGGCAGCAGCATACCCCAGGGTGGTCTTGCCCACACCAGGTTTGCCGGTTAGCCGTGGGTTGAAGGGGACATCCTTCTCGTCAATGACCATCCACGCCGCCAGCACTTGCTTGATGAGTTCTTTCTGTCCCACCCATCTCAGCGGCAGCTCAGCAGGGTGGGCCAGCATGATTTCCGTTGAACCGATAGTAATCGTTTCACAAGTTTGGGATTTGATCATGATCGCCTCTCGTCTTAGGACCTTGGTTTCACAGTTCGTGCTTTTTGTGGCAGAAAATTTTCGCGATATTCGGTAACTCGTCGGTGGGAGTGATCAAATTCGAATATCGAATATCGTACTGTTTTCAAGGCGTCAGCCGCAAATCCGTACTGTTCTCAAGGCGTAAGCCGCAAACAATGACCAAACTTTCAAAATTCAAATGACATAAACCCAACGCCCATATCTAAGAAAAAATTATTGTTTTGAACATTTGGAAATTTCGAATTTGCGGCTCACGCCTTGAGAACAGTACGGATTTGTTTCGAGTTTC
>DAOVOU010000168.1 GCA_030629475.1 Desulfobacterales bacterium
ATTCAAAATGTCATCTTCATGAAGTTCAGCATAGATACATTGAAGCGGTCGCTGAGAGCGGGGAAGTAAGTCCTGAGTGATGAAATTCTCAAGATGATATCACTCCTCGATAGTCTGAGGCCCCTGTTTGAGGGAACCGGTCCGCACATCGAGGAGCCGCACCTTCTTACGTACCAAAATTTCCTGCAACGCACTGAAGAGGCAGCCTATTTGAGAAGGTTTTTGGGTTGATGTTTTCCCTGCCGCCAAGGCCGCCCAGAAAAATCAGATGAAAGAGAAAAGGAATCATGCGTTACGATACGGGGCTTAGGGCCTATACATCAAAGAGGATTGAAGAAATAGAGCGAGCGGACATCCTCGTAGGGATTCCTTGTTACAACAATGAGAAGACCATCGAACACGTGATTCAGATGGTCACTCACGGCCTGGCCAAGCATTACAAGGACAGAAGGTGTGTAATATTTATTGCCGATGGAGGTTCAACAGACGACACCCGGGAAGTAGCCAAGGAGTTCCAGATCAAGCCCTGGCAGGAGAAGGTCGTCTCCGTCTACCGGGGGCCTGGAGGCAAGGGCTCAGCCTTTCGATCCGCGTTCGAGGCGGCCAAGCGCCTCAAGGTCAAAGCCTGCATGGTGGTGGACGCGGACCTTCGTTCCATTACCAGCGACTGGGTTAAATATCTTCTCGAGCCAATTCTGGAAAAGGACTATCAATATGTCTCCCCTGTCTACACCCGCTACAAGTATGACGGCACCATCACGAACAACATCGTCTATAATTTAACCCGCGCCCTTTACGGTCTGCGCATCCGCCAGCCGATCGGGGGCGACTTTGCCTTTGCCGGCGAGTTGGCAGCATACTACATGGAGCAGGACGTCTGGGACACGGATGTAGCCCGCTATGGCATTGACATCTGGATGACCACCAACGCTATTACCAGCAATTTCAAAATCTGTCAGTCCAACTTAGGAGTAAAGGTCCACGACGCCAAGGACCCGGCCGAGTCCCTTGGGCCTATGTTCCGCCAGGTCGTACACACCCTCTGTGTTCTCATGGAGCAGCACGAGACTGAGTGGAAAGCGGTCAGGGAGAGCCGGACCGTTCCTCTGTTCGGAGTTCAGGAGTCTGTGGAACCGGAACCTATCAGTATTGACCTTGGCCGCCTGGTCACAGAGTACAAGGCGGGCTTTCGGCAGTTGAAGGCTCTCTATAGGGATATTTTTTCCCCGGTGTGTTTCGAGGAACTCAAGAGGTGTGCAGCCAAGGGCAAGACCAAGTTTGTCATGCCCGTGAAGACCTGGGTCATGGTGCTTTACGAGACCGCGGCCACTTTCCATCGATGGACCCACAACAGGGCCCAACTGGTAAACCTGGTCACTCCTCTCTACCTCGGCCGCGTGGCCTCCTTTATTAACGAAACCCGCAAGATGACCTCAAGCCAGGCCGAGGAGTTGGTTGAGGAGCAGGCTCAGGTCTTTGAAGACCACAAAGACTACCTGATCCAGGTTTGGGACGAGAAGGATAAGGAAAGGGCCTGATGGCTGACGCCTTTTGGACAATCCTGCACGACCTCCGCATCCAGGATCTTTTCGACATTGCTATCATTTTAACGGGAGGTGAATTGCAATGCCCAGACTCATTAAGAACACCTCAAGAGAGGTTGGGCTTCCACCAGGGACTATGGTCCATATAGGTGAGAAGAAGAGTGACGAGGTAAAAATCACAATCATGGATTATGATGAAGCACGATTAGAAGAAAAGGAAGCAAAGACGATAGAGGAATGTCTTCTCTTTAAGGAAACACCAACCGTCACCTGGATAAACATAGACGGCATTCACCGGATGGAAATTATGGAAGGAATCGCAAAAGCCTTTAGTCTGCATTCCTTACTTGTGGAAGACGTAGTGAATACAGAACAACGACCAAAAATGGAGGATTTTGATGATTGCGTCTTTGTTGTCTTGAAAATGCTCTCCTACAATGAAAAAGACAATGAAATAGAGGTAGAACAAATCAGTTTAGTTCTTGGCACAAACTTCGTTATTTCGTTCCAGGAACGTGAAGGAGATGTTTTTAGTCCCATCAGGGAAAGAATCAGAAACAGGAAAGGCCGCATTAGAAAGATGGGGGCCGATTATCTTACTTACGCTTTAGTAGATGCTATTGTTGATAACTATTTCATCATGCTGGATAAGCTGGAAGAAAAGATGGAGGATATAGAAGAAGAGTTGCTGGTAAATCTGGGACCGGAAACCCTAAACGCAATTCACGTCTTAAGGAGAAAGATGATATTTTTGCGTAACCAGGTCTGGCCTTTGAGGGAGGTAGTGGCTGGACTGGAAAGAGCAGAATCACCTCTTATTCACGAGTCTACAGTCATATATCTGAGCGATGTTTACGATAACACAATTCAAGCTATTGAAACAATAGAGAAATTTCGGGACATGCTTACGGCAACGATTGATATTTATCTTTCAATGACAAGCAACAAGATGAACGAGGTTATGAAGCTATTGGCGATTATTGCTACAATCTTCATGCCCTTGACTTTCGTAGCGGGTATTTACGGAATGAATTTTAGATATATGCCAGAACTTGAATGGCATTGGGGTTATCCCGTAATTTTGTTTGTAATGGTTGCTATAGGTATTTCAATGTTGTTTTACTTCAGGCGAAAAAAATGGCTCTGAAAGGGCTCACTCTCACCTGGGTCATACATCAGATAATAGTTAGAATTGGAGACGTCAACGATGCCACGACGATCCGGGCAATCCGCAGTAAAGTTGCTCAGCAGGGTGCTATGGAACCTGGGGCTCATCACCCTGGGCAGTGTACTTTGTGCAGTGGCGGTCAACGGAATCCTGATCCCCCATCGATTTGTAAGCGGAGGAGTGACCGGATTGGCTTTGGTGATCCATTACCTCCTCCCGTCCCTGCCTGTCTCTGGGCTCTACTTTCTTCTAAATATACCCGTTTTTGCATTTGGTTGGATCTTCGTTGGGCGGCGTTTTTTCTTATACAGCATCGCAGGCATGGTGATTTTCTCTGGTGCTTTGGAGCGGGTCCAAGTACCCGTCGCAGTCCAAGATCCGATCCTCAGTGCCTTGCTTGCGGGGATTATAGGCGGCGCCGGATCGGGGATCATCCTGAGGTCCGTGGGGTCGGCGGGAGGTACGGATATTCTTTCGGTCATTTTGCTCAAGCGTTTTTCCATCCGCGTTGGCACCACCGTTTTGGCCTTCAACAGCGGCGTGTTGATTGCAGCCGCTATTTTCTCTTCTCTTGAAAGCGCGCTTTATACGCTAGTCTACCTTTATGTTTCCTCGCATATTCTGAATCTGGTGGTCACAGGGTTAAGCCAGAGGAAGGCGGTCATCATCATCTCCCCCCACTGGGAGGAAATTTCCGGGGGAATCCTTCGGGAAATCCGGCGGGGGGTGACAATCATCCGAGGCCAGGGGGGATATTCGGGCCGTGAGGAACAGATTCTTTACACCATCATCACCTTCCGCCAGTTAGCCCGGCTCAAGCGGATAATTCGACGGGTCGATCCCGGTGCCTTTGTCGTGGTAACCGATACCCTGGAGGTGATGGGGCATCGGATCGGGACCCAACCCCACTGGTAACGTTCCTGATGAGGAGGCTGGCTTGCAGGAATAGCATCCAATGGAGTTGCTTTAGTGCTTGTTCGAAAGGAGTCAAAGGTCGTTGGGTTACCCTTAAGCCAATTCTGCCATCAGGCCATAGAAAACGATATTCATTAGTTCATCCAGATAATGTTCAATCTGCTCTTCACGTTCGTGAACTAACCAGTTAACCTCCTGCTCTTCACTTTCCTGAACTAAGCAGTTAAGCTCGAATCCTCTCAAGGCATGGCCAATGGCCATGGCTGCTAAGGGGACATCATTAATGTGAAAAACACCCTTCTCCACCCCTTCTTTCAAAATAGAGCAAATAATATTCACCTCCCGTTCGACCGGCCAAACATCTTCTTCGCGGTATCAAGTATCGATTCCGCTTTTCCCCCTTTCATCGCCTCCTCCTTCTGAGCCTGTCCATTTAGACTAATATCGTTTTTTAGTCTAAAAAAGGCACAAAAAAATGCAACCTGTGCGGTTAGATATTGAATTCTAAGCAAAAGCGCTCAAAAGAACTATCACGAAAGCACGAAAAGACGAAAGCACGAAAAAGGTCGTAAAGACTTGATTGTTAGATTCTTGCAGGTTCACTCTTATGCTCATCTCTCAGGATGCTAAGCTGCTGATAAATCAGTACTTGTTTGACAAACAGGATTTCGGATATCTTTTTGGTATGGTTCATTTCGTGTTTTCGTACTTTCGTGATTTCGTGATTGATTTGAATAGTTCTAATCGCACAGCTCGAAAAAATGTATTGTCAAGCAGAATCTAAAAAAAACCGCGTTCAAAAAGGCGCACAGAAACTAGTACGGAATGATCTGCCGCGGATTACTGTTATGCCGAAGCAAACTCTACAAAAATGTAGTTCCGTGGGCACAAAAACCACAAAACCGTCACCAGAAATCGATTGTGATGTCAAGCTATTTTCATAACCTGTTGACTTTGCATGAAATACAGTTTTGGCCTAACATTTGCTGTTCAGAGAAGAAAAGGTAATAGTTCACCGCAGAGTGCGCAAAGAACGCAGAGAGAATATAGATGCGGTAAATAGAATGGGCTGAACGGTTACAAGAAAAAGCTTGCTTGCAAAAATACAGCTAAAAGGAGGAAGAAAGATGATTTGCAAAACCGAACAAGATGTTTTGAGTGTTGTCAAAGACACGGATGTCAGCTTTATTCAGTTCTGGTTTACGGATGTTTTGGGTATCCTAAAGAGTTTTGCCGTCACCCCCTCTGAACTGGAGGAAGGTGTGACCGAGGGGATGGGCTTTGATGGCTCTTCCATTGAAGGGTTTGCCCGGATCGAAGAAAGCGACATGATCGCCAAGCCCGACCCCACCACGTTTCAGTTTTTGCCATGGAGACCAGGGGACAAGCCTGTGGCCAGGATGTTCTGTGATATCCTCCAGCCTGATGGCACCCCTTACGACGGTGATCCGCGGTACGTGTTAAAGCGGGTTTTGAAGAAGGCTGCAGACAAAGGATATACCTTTTACGCAGGGCCGGAGCTTGAGTATTTCTACTTTGAAAACAACGAGACCCCCAAAATCATTGATAAGGGTGGGTATTTTGACACCCGGCCCTTGGACATGGGGGGTGATCTAAGAAGAGAGACCATCTTTGCCCTTCAGGATATGGGGGTTCAGATAGAATACAGCCACCATGAAGTTGCACCGAGCCAGCATGAGATTGACATGCGTTATGACGAAGGTCTGAAAATGGCCGACAAGACCATGACCCTCAAGATTGTTGTCAAGGAGATTGCCAGGCAGCAAGGATTCTATGCCACCTTCATGCCCAAGCCAATCTTTGGTGAAAACGGCAGCGGCATGCACACGCACCAATCCCTGTTTAAGGGGGAGA
>DAOVOU010000285.1 GCA_030629475.1 Desulfobacterales bacterium
ATCTTTGTAGATAAAGTGTTGATTGCCAGGGATATGCTCCTTGGTTGCCTTAAAAGAAAACGAGCTGCCTATCCACAGAAGATTGCGATTATTTCAGGGGACAGGGATTCCCGTTACAGGGTCTTTGTAGATGTCCTTGATAAGGTGAGGCTGGCCGGTTTTCAAAGGATTTCCATGGAATCGACGCCACAGACAACAGAGGAGTAATGAAAAGGGATTTTTTTCTCTCAGTCGCACTTGCCGTTGCCATACATGCTTCTGTCCTGATTGCCCCCCTCTCCATGGGAAACATTACAGAGGCGCATAGCATCTATAGACCGATCTCCATATCTATCATTCATCCGAGAAAACTGGTTACTCCTGCGCTTCCTGCTGATAACTACCTTCAGCCTGAATCCCACGCAAGAAGCAGGGTGCCTTCAAAACAAACTCCTGTCCCGGTGAAGAAAGTTTCGTACAAAAAGCACATTGTGGCCAGGTCTGTAACAGAGGAAGGTAACGTTAAAGAAAAGATGCCTGAAGAGGCAGATAGAGATACCCTTGAGCCTGTGTGTGAAAATAAGCTTGAATCCGTAGAAGAGAGCCCTGGCAGCGATGGGCCAGCGATCCCGGGAAGAGAGATTGACAGCGAGGCCACTGCTACGACCGCGTCGATTATGAGACATATTCTTGAAGGCGGAGCCAAATGCCCTAGAACGCCCGAGGGGAACTGGTCAGGCGGACATACCGTCGTGGATACTCCACTGAATTACGGGGAAAATCCTCTCCCTCACTATCCCAAACTTGCAAGGAGAAGGGGTTATGAGGGCAGGACTCTCCTTCGAGTTGAGGTCCTTGCGAACGGTTTGGTCGGAAAGATAGAAATAGAGGCGTCATCGGGCTTTGAGGTGTTGGACACCGCTGCCTTAAAATCGGTCAAAGGCTGGACCTTTGTCCCCGGCACAAAAAATGGAAGAAAGATAAAACAGTGGGTCATGGTCCCCGTCAGGTTTTCTTTGAAATAGGACAGG
Organism: Desulfobacterales bacterium; assembly: GCA_030629475.1. Classification (GTDB taxonomy): domain Bacteria; phylum Desulfobacterota; class Desulfobacteria; order Desulfobacterales. Next base: position 1,011 of record DAOVOU010000285.1, read on the forward strand.
AGATGGTTATGCACATCAAAAAATACAGACGCCGAACGAAGCTTAAAGAGCTTCCCGCCATTGTTCTTACTGCCTTTGGTACGGCGGAAAGAGGCAAGGCTGTTTACCAGCTATTCGACAATTTAGTGCGTAATGAGTTCGAAAATTACGATGTTTCATGGGCGTATACATCCGAAATCATCCGGGAAAAAACAGGACATCCGGGAATTTTGCAAACCCTGGCATCCCTTGAACAACGAGGCTTTACCAGGGTCGTTGTTCAGCCGCTTCTGGTCTTCCCCGGAACGGAATATGAGATTCTTGCAGATTCGTGCCAGTCGTTTCCCGGTCTCAGGGTACTGATGGGGGAGACCCTTTTACATCGGTGGCATTTTGTCGAACAGGTACTGGATATCGTTTCAAAAAATTTTCTTTCTCCTGAAGAGGGAATCAATTTGCTCGTTGCACATGGCACACCGTTGTCTGACGACTCAGCAAATATTGTTTACTTAGGGCTTGACCACCTTCTGTCCCGGAGATTTAGCAACGTTTCTTTTTGTTCAGTCGAAGGAATCCCTGATAGGGAAGGTGTATTTAGAAAGATTCAAGGAACTCTTTCTTCCTCTCATTCAGGCGAAAACAAATTGAGAGCCCGACTCATACCGTTCATGTATGTTGCCGGACTTCATGTAGAGCAGGACCTTTTGGGGGAACAGGACAGCTACAAAAACCGTTTAGAAGAAATCGGATTTACTGTGGAATGTTTGACCGTTGACTATCAAGGAGAACGGTTTCATAAAGGACTCGGTTTTTATGAAGGAATTCGAGAATCTTTTCTCGACAGGTTAAGACGTTCGTTGGATCTTATAAGATTTTGCTAATCCCGAATATCTTCTTGTTCAAGACCTTTACGATTGGGTCTGCAGTAGCTTCCATGCTTCAGGTCCAGGTCTGGGCCAGCGAATAGCCCAATGGACGACCTTGGCCGGTTTGGACACTTTACATCCCCCCGAACCTCGTCTTTTTGGGGTTAACAATAAGTTGACCCATGCCTCAGTTATCTGATAATAACACCATCTAAACTCAAAATATTCATTTTAATCCAAGCTATGTCGAACATCTGAATTGCCAAATGATGAAACCAAACGCATCCAGGTCTGTTGTTCGGGAAATCATGACTGAATTTGCCAATCTGACCGGACTTTCAACAGCCGAGAAGGTTCCAGGGCGCTACTTGTGGACTGACGCTTTTGCCGTATGCAACTTCCTGGAGCTCTATCGCCAAACGGATGAGGAAAAATACAAGCATCTCGCATTGCGCCTCGTCGAACAGGTTCATAACATACTGGGCCGACACCGTGAAGACGACCCACGAACCGGCTGGATCAGCGGCCTCGATGAGCAGGAAGGCAAAATGCATCCTACAAAAGGGGGGTTGAGGATCGGATTGAACCCCTGATGCGGTATACACCCTTGAGTGAAATAATTGAGAAGTTTTGGCTTGAACGCAAAAACAGAGAAGCCAGCAGTTGGACACAGCATCGCGATATTAATATGGTGATGTTGGCGACCAGCCTGGCCCCTGATGGATATCTGACACTGTAAATGGGTCAGGCACAGCCGGTGTTTTTCAGTCAGTAAATCGGTTCTGTAAGATCCGCGATGTCCTTGACAGTCTGACTTGCTTCTCAACGGAGGTCGGACCTGCGGTTTTCACCGACACGTAGTGTCTCGAAACTCAAAGCACGAACTAAGTACTTATGATCTGCAAAAGATATCAATTGGAGGATGTTCTAATGAATACAAAACCAACCTATCAAGAATTGGAACACAGGGTCAAGGAGTTAGAGAAAAAATCATTTCAACACCAACAGACGGAAGAGGCGCTGAAAAGAATTACAGATGAGCAGGCCGTATTGTTAAGTGCAGTGCCAGCAATGATTTTTTGGATAGACAAGGAAGGCAATTTCATAAGAGTGAATGAGCCATTTGCTGCAGCGCTCAAAAAATCTCCGGATGAGATAAACGGGAAATCTTTATTCGATTTATATCCTGAAGATCAGGCCACGAAATATCATAGTGACAATTTGGAGGTAATAGAATCCGACAAACCAAAGAAAAATGTTGAAGAACGGGTACAGACGCCTGCCGGCACTATGTGGGTATTCACAGACAAAATACCATATAGTGATAAGGAGGGTAACAATGTAGGCATCATCGGTTTTTCGGTTGATATTACCGACCTCAAGCGGGCTGAGGAGGCGCTGCGGGAGAGCGAGGAGATATATAGAAGTTTATCTAATAACATTCCTGGCATGGTTTATAGGGGGAGACCTGATTGGTCAACAGAAGTCATTTCTAACAGTGAAGATATTTGTGGACATTCAGCCGAAGAGTTTAATTCTCAAAAAATAAACTGGTTAGACATTATACATCCCGATGATAAGGAAAGGGTTTTAGATGAAACTGTAGAATTGGAAAAGAAGCATATGAATATTGTACAAGAGTATAGAATTATCAATAAAGGTGGCAGCATTCGTTGGGTTGAAGACCATAAATCCTCACGATTCAAAAAAGAAGGGATTTTTCAGGGAGTCGATGGTGTTGTTTTTGACATCACCGAGCACAAGCAGACGGAGGAGGAAAGGAGGAAACTTGAAGCCCAACTCCATCAGGCCCTGAAGATGGAGGCCATCGGTACCCTGGCAGGTGGCATTGCCCACGACTTCAATAACGTCCTCATGGGTATCCAGGGGCATATGTCTTTGGCGTTGCTGTATGCTGACTCCGGCCGTCCCCATTCTGAACATCTCAAGGGAATAGAGGATATGGTCAAAAGGGGGGCAGATCTTACTAAACAACTTTTAGGTTTTGCCAGGGGCGGCAAATACGAGGTCAAGCCGACTGATCTAAACGAGCTAATCGAGAATAGTTCCGAGATGTTTGGCCGCA
>DAOVOU010000239.1 GCA_030629475.1 Desulfobacterales bacterium
AGCCAATAAAGAGTTTTCACGATCCAGATGCTTATCAAAGCGCCCATAAGTCAACGCAACCGAGTGACGGTAAACGTACTGTTCTCAAGGCGCAAGCCGCAAACGAGCGGCGCAACCCTGGCCCAGACCGGGTTTTTCTCTCCGTGGCATTATCCACATTCTGTCGCGCCAGGGCGGGCCGAACAACCAATGACAGATGAAGGGGTGGACCATCGATTTTTCAGTTTCCAAATTCCTGGTCATAGGAGGTCTATATGAGTGGACTAGTGACAGCGTGTGGTAAGCCGGATATAGGTAAAGTGAATGCTATGTTCCAAAGAATTAAACATCGGGGGCCGGATGCTTCCGGGGTCTTTGAAAGGGATGGAATCATCATGGCCCAGAATTACCTCGAAGCCGATGGCGGCACGGGCCGAGGAGATATCAAGATTCCCGTATCCAGCCCTCGGAACCCAAACCTAAGAATTTGCTACGACGGCCAGATGGGGAATTGGGACGAACTGGCTCGATCCCAAGGCATCTCCGACGGCCCATTCAGGGAGGAACGACTCTTACTCGATCTGTATCGACACTACGGCCCGGGTATGCTCCAGCATTTAAACGATGCCATTTTTGCCTTCGTGATCTCGGACGGGGACGAGCTCTTTGCAGCCAGGGACCTGTTAGGCATAAAGACTCTCTTCTACGGGTGGAAAGACCACACCCTGTATTTCGCCTCCGAGCTCAAGAGCATCATCGAGGTCACCGAAGAGGTGTATGAATTTCCGCCCGGGCATTACGGGGACCGCCGCGGCCGTTTGACACCATTCGCACAATTGCCCAAGGCCCCTCCAGAGGTCCTGCACACCGACCTGCATAAAATGACAGACGATATCAGGGCAAAGATCCGAGAGAGCCTCCGCAACCGGGTGGATTTCCGTTTTATAACGGGCAGCCTCCTTAGCGGGGGGATTGACAGCAGTGTGATCGCCTTATTGGCCAGCGAGGCATACAGGGAAAAGTACGGAAAAGATGCACGATTGAAGACCTTTGCCCTGGGTGTAGGAGAGAGTGCTGATATCTGGAACGCCCGGGTCATGGCCAGACATATCGACTCAGATCATCATGAGGTTATGGTGGACCTGAATCAGGCTCTAGAGGTGTTGCCAGAGGTCATTTACTATCTTGAGTCCTTTGATCCTTCGCTGGTCAGAAGCGCGGTGTCCAATTTCCTCATCTCCAGATACGCCGGAGAGCAGGGCATCCAGGTACTTCTTTCCGGTGAAGGCGGCGACGAGGTGTTTTGCGGGTACACGTACCTCAAGAATTTCCCACTCGAAGAGCTGTTCGCCCGGCAGATGGAATGTATCGGGTTCCTGCACAACAACGCGGCATTGCGGCTGGATCGGATGAACCAGTGCAACAGCGTGCGAGTGGTGGCTCCTTTGATATCCGGAGAACTGTTCAGTTATTCGTTGGCCATCCCGCCTGAATACAAACAGAAACCAGACGGAGAGGATAAGAGCGAGAAGTGGATCTTTAGAAAGGCATATGAAGGGCTGCTGCCTGAAAGCCTTGTCTGGCGGCTCAAACAGGAATTTTCCCAGGGATCTGGTACGGCCAGCCTGCTGCCGGCTCATTTTGAAGAAGCAATCACTGATGGCGAGCTGGCTGAAGCGCAAGCCGAGTACACAATGGTTCGTAGTAAGGAGGAACTTTACTATTTCCGCATCTTCACCGAGCACTTCGGTGCCGGTCGAGCGGCGGAAACCGTTGGCCAGTGGATTTGTTTATGACTTGCAGTCAAGGGGGCCGCAGGAAAGGAAATAAACTATCTCCCATGGCTCGTGGAAACAATTCAGGGCGCTGTTGATATTCCACTGTGCCTCGACAGTCCCAACCTGGATGCCCTGCTCAAGGCATCAGATCAGAACTAATAGGAAAAGCGGGACGTTATAAATAAATCAGTAGCTTGTTCCAATCAGAACTAAAGCCGGTTGAGATTATTTTCTTAACCGCCTTTTCTTTTTTGGGGCGGACGTAAGCGAATGCGGTCCATATTTAGGTAGGCAACCACCTGACCCCGGTGTTGATTGCTGCTATCATGTCAACCTATTGGAAAGTCTAAATTTTTAGGTTTCCTGATCAAATCTTGACTTTTGTCCAGGGAAAGCATCGAATCTCGTGGGTAACACGATCTGACTCCAGCCTCAATTTTTCGGTCTCATCCCCGAAACCCCCCATCCAGGCTGTCGGTTGACCCAAATCCTAGCCCAGAACTTGACAAAATTGGTGATATCCATTACAAACCTATGCTAATATCGTCTGGCAGGCGACCATAGATCGTGCAAGGAAGCTTTACCAGACTTGGCAAAGGCTTGAGTTGTGATATTGCAAGGACATCTGTGTTTTAACAACCCTTGTTCTGAGCCATAGATATCAAACAGAGATCTTTAGAGCCTCTTTTTGGTTCCCAAATGAGACGGGATGTGATATCCATATTTCATTTGGGGATGGGGTAAGTATCGGTAACGGCAATTCAATGTAGGATCGGTGGGCTACCTTTTGTTATTTTTCAAGAAAGGAGGTGATATAGTTCGTAGCATTTAGACCGTAGGCGATAAAAAAACTCAACAAACATGTGAGAAGGGGGCATCCGTGACACTTAGAGATTTGTGGTTTACTCAGGATTCTGAACGAACCGTTCCCTTCTATCAGATGGGAAAAGTGCTCGAATATCAATATTTCGGGACACTTTCGATGGCCCTCACAAAGGAGGTGGCCAGAAATGCAGAAGTTTCTGACAGTGATACTTTGTTTATTCTTGGTGTCTACCCTGGTAATATTCCTGAGCTGCAAGGAGAGAGAGGAGGCACCGCCTGCACCCATTGAGGAGGTTACTCCCCCTGAGGAGGCACCGCCTGCACCCATTGAGGAGGTTACTCCCCCTGAGGAGGCACCGCCTGCACCCATTGAGGAGGTTACTCCCCCTGAGGAGGCACCGCCTGCAGAAGAACATCAATAGACAACAATATTTAATGCAATTGGAGGCGTTGAATCTATTGAGCGAATTGATTTGAGTAAATATTAGTTTTTGAGCAGGCAGGGCCATTTTGGCCCTGCCTTTTTTCCGATGGTCCCCATATGTTGTATGCGATTGCGTATGAGCCATCTGGGCGAAGCATCTACATAACTCTGCATTCCACAAATGGAATGTGAGAGTATAGATCTCATCATTCTGCGACCGGAGGATCAGGATCTGGGGGATAAAGATCTCGTTCAGCCATCTCCACTCAAAAAGCAAATTTCCGGGATGTTGATTTCTGTCATCTATCTGTCCGCAAGGGAAAGAGTTCACGAACACAACTCTCTGCTATCAATGTATAATTCTGCCAAGTCTAAAAATGTTATGATATGCATTACATATCTTTACTACGATTGATCGAAACCAATTCCGGTCAAAGTGGACAAAAAAGGGCGGAACATGTTTACTGTGACATCATGTCCGCCCTTAAAAGAGAAAGGAGGAGGATAATGAAAAAAACTGTTAATCAGTAGAAAGAAGCACAAAGCGTGCCAAAGGGCTCTGAAATCTGAAAAAGCCTTATCGCCCGATTTGCGTTTAGCTGAGAAGTCGTCTTCTCTTCAGCATACTTGAACGGCAAAACATTCTGTACCATAATCTGTGCACCTCGTTGATGATGTGTTTTCTTGGTCAAAAACACTCTATCCCCGCTCTACAGCGGGGTCAACGAGGTTTCTTGTTTTTTTGATGGCGGATTAGGGCTTGACAAACATGCTTGAAACAAATAATGAATTGGGCCATGCGGTATCTGGAGTGTTGGGATCTGCCCACCAATTGATGGCCATGCCCCTAATGGATTGCTAATTACCTGTTATTGCTTTCCAAATGTTAACCTTGGCTCTCCTCTTGAGTGCCCCGCTACATCCTGCGCATACAATTTGGGATGGCTGTCAGCTTAGGCCGCAGCTTCTGGCAACAGCGGGGGCCGTCCTCTGAATAGCGCTGGTTTGTGCCAATCGGCGTTTACAAAATGTTGATCTGTTGTGTTCGTAAAGTCCACACGAATCTCATGACGTGAACAAGGGAGGTAAACAACTGATGCACAACATTAGGATCGGTATTGTTGGAGTAGGGAATTGCGCCAGTTCATTGGTTCAGGGAATCAATTATTACAGGCACAAGGATAGCGAAAACGCCATAGGCCTGATGCATTGGGAGATCGGCGGATACAAACCCTGCGACATCGAGGTGGTGTCAGCGTTTGACATCGACAAGCGAAAAGTCGGCAAGGACACAGCCGAGGCCATCTTTGCTGCACCCAATTGCACCACGGTATTTTACAAGGATGTTCCGAAAATCGGCACTACTGTTTGTATGGGAAAGATTATGGACGGTTTCTCCGAAC